>JAOZVI010000214.1 GCA_029938265.1 Flavobacteriaceae bacterium
GCTGAGTATTTTCCTTCGGGAAAATTGAGGTCTTAATTGCCCAAAAACTCTTAACTTCCCACCCATTAGGGGGGGGTGTGCCCTCTCTGATGGCGGGCTGTTTATTGGGGCATGTAGTGGCGGCTCTTAGAGCTGCTTGCCCTGTAGGGGAAACACAAACCGGAACATGGTGTTGCCCCTTCGGGCAATAGGGTTCTTCTTCCAGAGTCCTTGGGCGTTGCCCAAGGCTAAAATATGTTGTATTTTAAGCGCAATACAGGTAGGGATTAAAGCTTCTCTCGGGCAACCCTCATCCGTTGTCATCATAAAAAATACAGAAGACCCAAAAACAATCGGAGTATAATTCGTATGAAGACTAAACTAATACCCATTCTAGTGGTGTTGTCTGGCGGGGTTGTAGCAGGCACGCCGAGCGACCCCATCGCTAACGATAAAAAGATCGACTTTAAGTATTCGCTGCCTTGGTGGCAATCCTCGCCGAACATGCCCGATGATCCCGATAAGCCGCTTGTGGGTAAGGAAGGTCAGTTTTTCTATGATTTCGGTGGTGGAGGCCCTCGAAAATTTGCGTTTTCCGTGACGCCTGTTATCGAAGGAGCTCAATGGAAAAAGCAGGAAACGATTACCGCCAAGACTCCTATTATTCAAACCTGGTGGGAAGATACCCATCTGGAAATTCGCACGGATGCTTTTATAGCGATTCCTCGAGAGGATGAGATGTTGGTCCGCTTAGATCGAGTCGGTGGAGAAATTGCCATAGCTGGGTATGACGGGCCGAAGGTGAAGCGGCATGTTCGCAATTGGGCGAAACCTAGATCTGCCGTTGATGCGTCTTTTTCGAGTATCGCGCTTAGTGAAGATGCCAGGCCAATTGAATACAATTTGAGGGTTGGGGACGACAAATTGGTCGAGGTTGTTCTTGGTTTTTGTGAAGGATATTGGGCCGAGGCTGGCAAACGTGTGATGGAAATCTCCGTGGAAGGTGGAGAGAAAAAAAACATTGATCCGGCCAGGGATTTCGGGAAAAACGCACCCGGTCTGTATCGCTTAAAAGGTCGTGACGTCAATAACGATGGCCGGGTCCATATTAAAGTCTCTTCCTCGGAGAACGCATCCGATAAAACGGTTGTTCTGAACAGCTTGTGGGCCTTTTCGGGGGATGCGCCCGCTGATGATGTGATCATGAGTGGGCAGGCCAATGACACGGCCTACGCTTTTGCCGATTGCGGGGTGGTTCGGTTTGCTACCCGTCGGGGGGTTTGTGTGATCCATTTGACCAATACCTCCACGCAGGAGATTACCCGATCTGTGAAGGTGAAGATCGAGGGGGAATATCCGGTTGATTTTAGAAAAAACAAGAATTTGGTTTCCATTGGTTCTACTACGGATTTGCAGGCATCACACGCAATAACCTCTTGTGAGCAAAAGGAAAAAGTGTGTACCGTGGAGCTGGCTCCGGTAGAAATTCCCGCAGGGCAAACCCGCATCGTCGCGTTGACGATTCATCGTTACGGTCGAGCCCCTATGCAGCCCTATACCGTGGAGCAGGCATTGGCCGAAACTGCGCGAGCCTGGAATTGGTGGGAGAACCAAGCGGATCTTCCTTGGGATAGGATTCAAATTCCCGACCCAGCCATTCAACAGATGTTGCATTCCTGTATACGCAACCTCTGGCAGGCGCGGGATATCAAAAAGGAACTTCCTGCATTTCACGTGGGCCCCACAATGTATCGTTGTTTGTGGATTGTTGACGGGGCATTCATGCTGGAAACCGCCGCGATGCTCGGACGGGCTAAAGATGCTCGGGCCGGCATTGATTATATGCTTAGCTTTCAGGAGGATGACGGAGGTTTCCAACTGAAAGCGCGTTATTGGAAAGAGGGTGGTTTGGTGATGTGGACGGTAATCCGGCATGCGATGATGACAAATGACAAAGAGTGGCTGCGTGAGCGTTGGCCGAGTATGGTCAAAACGTTTGCCTGGTTGAAGTCCCTGCGCAACCTTGAAGGTGCCGCCGACAAAAATGCTCTTGAATACCGTTTGCTGCCTTGGGGGGATATTGATGGAGGTATTTCCAATACCGGGGAAAACCAGAAAAAAGGTGAGTATAGCAATATTTATTGGAGTCTGATCGGTATGAAGTCCGCCATTCAAGCCGCACAGTGGCTTGGTGAGGAGGATACGGCGCGAGCCTGGCAGGCAGAGTATGATGATTTTGATGCAACGTTTCGCAAAGCGGCCAAACGGGATTTGAAAGCGGATCAACATGGGAATAAGTATTTGCCGATCATTATGGGAGATGTTTTGAAGGTGACCCCTCAGCGAGCACAATGGGCGTTCTGTCATGCGGTGTATCCTGGCCAGCTCTTCTCAAAAGAGGACCCTGTTGCGGTTGGCACCTTGAATGCGATCAAAGCAGCTGAATGTCAAGGTCTCATCTATGGCACAGGTTGGGATTCCCAAGGGATATGGACCTATTTTGCTTCGTTTTATGGCCATGCCTTGCTTTGGCAGGGACAAGGGGAAAAAGCGGCTCAAGTGCTCTATGATTTTGCCAACCATGCTGTGCCGACACGGGTTTGGCGTGAAGAGCAAAGACCCGTCGGCAAAGGAGGACATGAGGTGGGTGATATGCCGCACAACTGGGCGAGCGCGGAATTCATTCGCCTAGCGGTGCACCTGTTGCAAATCGACCGGGGCGATGAACTGCACCTTCTGGAAGCCATACCGAAGGAGTGGCTAAAGCCAGGCATGGTGACTCGCCTGAATGGTGTGGCCACTCCCTTTGGTTCGTTGACGATGAAGTTGAACGTTTCCGACGACGGGAAGACCGCCAAGCTGATCGTGGAGCCCTTGACCGGACCGCGCTGCCAAAAACTAGTTGTGCATCTGGGCGACTGGGGCAGCGTAGACAATGGGAGCATTCAATCGTTGAACCCCCGTGAACGCCACGTTATTTCAATCCAAATAAGGGAGTAGCTTCCTTGGAGCATGGCTATTACCCACTCCATGGATCAAGCCGATCCGTAAAACCTCTTTGGCGCTACATTGTATAATCCAACAAAAATATTTAATGGGACCGAAAGGTCTCTGCCGTTGGTATTAGTTTATGTAGCGCACCTTCAGGCGGTAGAATCC
>JAOZVI010000215.1 GCA_029938265.1 Flavobacteriaceae bacterium
CCTGAAAAACCTTTTCTCGTGCATCCTGCATAATCAACGCCCCATCTTCTTCTCAGTCTTTATATCGATCTCATCCCCCGACCCTGGAGGGCGAGGCTCCGTCCGAGCCAATTCCTGTTGCGACTGTCGCGTTTTCTGCACGGCTCCGACGGAGCGTCGCCCTCCCGAACATCAATCTTTCCCGTAACCGCCGCAGAGATCAGGCGGGATATTCCCCGCCTGTAATGTCTTTGAAATGCTGGACTTGGCTCCGAGGCTGAGCATGCTCTCCGCACCGTTTCCAATCCTCCAGCACGGCTTGCTTTTCCTCATCCCATTCAATCAACGCACGAGCCAGCCAGTCATTAACGATCTCCAATGGCGAAACGTTAGAAACAGAAAATTCCTGCTTCAAAAAATCGCGTAAATCATGATCCCCTGTAGACAACTGATAATCAAACGCCTGTACGCAGGCGGCAATATCCTTGTCGACACGACTCAAACTAAACCGCTTTCCGGTCGCTTCATTTATTCCAAAAGAGGTCAATTCCACGACCTGTCGAACCTTTAAAAACACACCCTCTTCGAGCTGTGATTTAGGCAAGGGTTGAACTTCCGCACGAAATCGGGAACGCCACGGATACTTTTCTTTAAACTTTTGAGTTTTGAAAATCTCATCGCGAACCTGAGGAGGAATCACGCAGTTGTAGCATTCATCCGTCAACATCTCCGGAGCAATCCGAAGAAGCATCAAAAGCACGCAGGTGTCGCAAAGAATAAACACTCAAGACTCCCGCATCTTTTGGATTACCGTTTTCACCTGCGCGGCATCCAGCTCGCTTTCCAACCCCATCAGCTCCCCGACCCGTCGCGCCGAAAGCATTTCCGCCCGTTGCTCGATCAAACGATAATAGAGCGGACTCAACAGACGGTAACGGTTGATAAACTCAGAACACGTCCCTTTTTTGAAGAAGAAATCATCCACCTCGGGGGACTGTTTCCGAAGCGTATTATCCCTGCGCGCCGCAGACTGATGCTTTTTTTTATCAGCCGGGAAAAGCGTTTTTGTAAGGCCGTAAAGCGCATGCCCATTTTCAACCGCCAGCTTTTTGATGGTCTGCATCTGTTGGGATTCATCTAACCCCTTAAGCAGTTCCGACACAAAGTGAACATATTCTGGAGGGAACTGAACCGCACCGGCAACCGCATCGCAGAAGACCTCCAACTCCGCGCTAATCTCTGCCTGCTCATCAAAAGCGGCATGAACCGCCTCATGCAACAACACAAACACCAAATCCAAAACGTTGGCGTGACGATTTACAAAAATCAAACGATGCTTATGAACCTCTGAATAAAACGCATAGCTTTTAATTTCTTCCGGAAACGGCAGAAAAACCGCGTAACATCCCAAACGGTTTAAAAGACGAAACGCATGCTCATACGTGCAAGGTTTTTCGTCGGGAACCTCCGCGAGTTCACGAAGCTTACGAGCCGTCTCCAGCACACTCGCCTCCCCATAACCCGCTGTGCGGATCACCGGAAGAATCTCCGCAGACCGAACATCCTGAAACAAAGAGGCAAACTCACTGGCCATCTCATAAGAAAGTTGACGCCGCGACTCTGTCACCTTTGCATTCGAACGCACACGATGCGCCGGCACAGAAACACTCAACGGTTGTTCCGTGAAAAGCCGCATCGGCTCAATATCGAGCACCTCGCACAGCTTTAACAAATGATGCCCCTTCGGCACCTGATCGGCAAACCAGCTGTACACCGTCTGACGGCTAACCGCCAGCGACTCCGCCAGTTTACTTTTTGAAAGACCGCGCTCCTCGCAGATCAATTTAAGAATTTCACCATTCCAATTCATATCTCGTTCCTCCCTTTGAGAAAATGGCATGTAAAGATAACTTGACACTTTTTACTGTCAAACCGTTTCGCCGACAAGATTATTTTCCAACCCTTGGAAACCCCGAACATCAATCTTGCCCGTTACCGCCGCAGAGATCAGGGCCGTGCGCCGCTCTTTCATCAGCTCAATCGCCTGCTCCGATTTGGCGATCAGGTTGTCGATTTTGACGGTTTCGGTTTTTAAATATTTAACAATCGCTTCTTGTTCTTTTATCGGAGGAAAAACAACGCGCCAACTCTTGATATGCTCCTGTGATATTTTTGCCATGGTCATGCTGGTTCCTCTTGCATCACATTTGATAGGAAACCGACCTGCAGTAGAAACCAACCACATTGTTAGATAGCGTGAATCCAAAGCAGAAAAGCAAGAGACACGATAAACCAAATCACTGAAAAGCAGGTGTTCATCGTCCAACCCTTCGACATAAGCGACATCACCAACAAGATCGGGTGTATTCCCTCTAGTGAACAAGACATCGCCATTGTGGATTTTAAGTCTGGGATCAACTACAACCTCGGCGGAAAGTGCTTTCGCTTCGGTGGGTATGAATATTCCCTTTTTAATCGCACTGAGTTTTAAAACTCCACACTCTCCTTCTTCTATAGGACGATTATCCGCAACGGGACTCCACCCTTGTTCTAATTTTCTAATCAATCGCCTGAATTGGCAGAGTGCCCAATGCTCCGGAATTTCGCCGAGCCATTCGATGCCGGAGTCTTTCATGGGGGCGTTGGGGTCGAGGCCTTTGGTGACGGCGTGGGAGATGACGGCCTGCCGCTTTTCCTTGAGCAGAACCATCATTCGCTCCTGCTTCTCAACCAACCGATCTATCTTCCCCGTCTCCCGATCTAAAAACTCCGCGATCATGCGTTGTTCTTGGAGAGTAGGAATTGGGAGCAGAATATTTTTCATCGCGGAGTAATTCGTACTCCAAAGGTCAGCAACAATACCTTTTCCGTAGCGATAGAACTCTTCCTGAAATGGCTGACTTCGAAGCAAATGATGAACAAATTTTCCTTCGATATTTCGAGGTGTTATTACGATGCTAATCAGAGAGACCGATCCCTCTAACGATGACAAGCCAGACGACCCCTTTCGGTCGGATCGACTATTAATCGTGTAGTCTCCGACACAAACTTTTTTCCGATTATCTCCATCATCTGTTTTTGCTGCCGTTTCAAGCCGAGGCACAATCCCCTGCATCGTTACGGATAGCGGCGGGAATTTTTTATCACTGA
>JAOZVI010000216.1 GCA_029938265.1 Flavobacteriaceae bacterium
AAGATCAGGCCAGCCAATTTTTTGAATACCATGTGTTCCATCATCAAAGTTATAAGATTTATTATTGGTATCTTTTACTGTATAATAAGTATCAGATGCGCCCGGGTCATCACTAATATACTCAGCTTTAAAAAAAGTTTCATAAAAAATTTTATCTGTGGCATCTCCCTTTTCTACAAGATCCCAACCAATTTCAGAGCCAGAAACTATAAATACTCCATCATTATCAATATAATTTTTAACTACAATCTGTTCTGCATGGCTAAACGTATCATTGATAGTGCTTTCATCTAATAACATCCAAATCACAAAATCAAAATCTTTTAGATCAATTATACCATTAACAACAGCTTCATTTGATGCCGATGAAAAAGTTCGTCCTAATTGACTCAGTGGATAATCATATTGTACAATAGCATCAAAGCTTCTTCTTTCAACACCATCAACAATCAATATCTCTGAATCATTTAAACTTGGCATTGCGGCAATAACTTTTGTTAGATTTGAAGTTCCTTCAATGTTCTTTGATTGAAGTTTGAAATAATAAACTTCTCCTGCTATTAAATCTGAAACGTCTATGCTAGTACCTACAGCTTCTTTTACCATAGTATAACTAGAGTTATCAATGCTTTGAAAAACCTGATAACTACTTGCATAATTTCCTTCCT
The DNA here is from genome assembly GCA_029938265.1 of Flavobacteriaceae bacterium. Taxonomy (GTDB): domain Bacteria; phylum Bacteroidota; class Bacteroidia; order Flavobacteriales; family Flavobacteriaceae; genus Namhaeicola. The sequence goes on from JAOZVI010000216.1 coordinate 669, forward strand.
CAAAATTTAAAGTAACAGTAGTTGCATTTTTTCTTATTGCAGCTACCGATTTAGGAACACCCGGTATTGGTGTGGTAGCTCCATTAAACTTTGTATTTATCAAACTCCATAGTTCACTTCTATCTCCATCGTAATTAAGTGCCCAAATACCAATTCCTCCTAAATTTTCGGTTAAAGCTAAATCGTATTTTTTACTTAAACTTGGTTCATTATCCTGCCAAACCTGATTCCATCCTCCGGAACTCCATCTATACCAAGGAGTTTGAGATGCATTATCCCAAATAAAACCACCGTGGTTTGCTGCGTCATTCACTGCAGTACGATAAAATGTAGAGCCTTCATATGAAGTTACTGAAGAACCTGCTGAACTTGTAGCAGTTTTCCAGTGTTTTCCATAATACGGCACTCCCAAAATTAATTTTTCAGGATATTTAGATAAGGGTACACTATAATCATTATTTAAAGTTTTTGTAACACATATTCCACCACTGGGATGTACTAATGGTGAAACTGCACCGGTATAATCGCTAAATCCTCCATGATAGTCATAAGCCATAATAAAAATATGATCAACACTTTGCGCTAATCCATCTAAATCCCATCCCCCCCAATTAACAGCCGGTCCGTCAAAAGAAACCTCTTTACCGGGTAAATTTGTATGAATATAATTAGTTAGATCATTCATAAAAGTATTTAATACACTACCTCTATCTTCACTATTCATTGCTTCAAAATCAATATTTACACCATCTAACTGATAAGTAGTAATTATGTTTTTTATATTGTTAAACAAGTTGTTTTTTGAAGTTGAATTTGTCATTAATATATGAGCTACATCAGCTGCTGCTTCAGTGCCACCAAAATTAGTTACAGCCATAATCACTTTGGTACTATTATTATGAGCAGCATTGATAACATCTGTCCAAGGCCAACCAGATGGATTAGAAAGATTTCCATTACTTTCAGCCAAAAAGTTAAATGCAGCTAAATGTGTTAGTAAATCATAATGCATATTGGTGTGGGCTCCTGAGGTATATTCCCAATCGGGCAAAAAGCCAAAAACTATTTTTGACAGATCTTTTTTCTTGTTTTTTTGTAAAGAGATAATGCCTTTACCGCTAATATCAAATTTACCGGCTACTTTTTCTTTAGAACTATATTTTGCTGTCTGCTCTTGATGAGCACTTATTTTATCAGGTTCTTGAGCAAAGATGTTTCCTGAAAAAATAATTGTTACTAATACAACGAGTAATATTTTTTTCATATATCTTGAATTAATCCATTAAAAGATCTTTTTTGCTAAATTATAAAAGATCACTAAAAGCTGCAAGAAAATGCATTTATTTATTCACTCCATGTTAAAAACAGCATTAATTGGCTACAATATTATCCTTAATCTCTTTTTATAAGTAAGTAATAATCATTTTCAAGTTTTAAATATCCCTGATCATAAATATAATAATAAACATTTCCGGTTTTTGTGGTATAGATGGTAGTGAATAAGTTAAAATCAAAATTTTGATTATTAAGTTTCGTTCGGGTAGTTTTAGTTTTTCCGGTAGAATTTAATTCAGATAAAATCTTATAGTTTTTTCGAAGTCGGTTATTTGTATTCCTTATTAAATTCTTACTGTCTTTATTTACTTTATTGTTATAGGCGTTTCTGCAATAATCACTACAAAACTTTTTATCGCTACGTCCCATAATAGGTTCTCCACACTCTAAACATTTTTTTAAATCCATATTTAATATTTATTTTTTTACACTTATTTGTAATCCACCCAAGCAACATTTCCATCAATAGTTACGATTGGGTCTATCATTTCTGTATGAATTTCTGAAGATCTATTATCTGAATAAGCCATTATAACTATAAACAAAACAAGAACTAAATAAAATCTATCTGTTTTTTTTTAATTATCTCTAAAAACATTGCCTTTTTAAGTTTTATCTATAAAATTCTAAACATCAGATAAATATACAAAAATATATTCGTTTGCAAACGATTACATTCAATTACATACGAAAGTAATTATTTAGCAACCGAATCAGGCTTTTTATAGTTTTCATATTTGCAGTGTTAAATCATGGTATCGATCTAACCAACAATAAAAATTAATTATTAACCATCCTGAAACCAAATCAGGATTTAAATTTAAAATTATGAACAGTTTAAAGAACAGAGTACAGTTAATCGGGCATTTAGGAATGGATCCAGAGATCAAAACCTTAGAGTCAGGTAAAAAGTTGGCAAAATTTTCTTTGGCAACAAACGATTTTTATAAAAATGCCAAAGGCGAAAAAGTAGAAGAAACTGAATGGCATAATATTATTGCCTGGAATAAAACAGCCGAACTTGTGGAAAATTTTTTGGCAAAAGGTAAAGAAGTTGCTATTGAAGGAAAACTGACCAGCCGCTCATGGGATGATGCCAATGGGAATAAAAAATATAT
>JAOZVI010000217.1 GCA_029938265.1 Flavobacteriaceae bacterium
GCCGGTGGTGGTGCAACGTCACTTACCACTGCTGCGTTTGGTATGACAGGCTACAGCAACATCGCCATCTCGTTCATGGGTTCAAGTGTAACGACTACTGGACTCACGATTGACAATGTCTCCATTGATGCTATTCCGGAACCGGCCACTCTCGGCATGGTTGCTGTGTTTGGCGGAGCGATCCTGTTCGTTCGCCGCAAGATGATGACCTAGCCCGCTAAATCCAATGAGGTATTGGTAGGGAGGCATACCACCCTGCCAATACTTCATACCTCACACCACCCTGTAACGAGTATCGGCCTAATAAAAATGGAGATAAAAATGAAGAATATATATAAATACATATTTATGTTGTGGCTTAGCTTAACAATTGGCTCAGCCTATGCAGTGGGTTTTCAGGACGGCGGCTTTGATAGTCCTATCGCGAACACTACTGCCCCGTGGCACACATTCGAGGCAATCAATGACATCGGGTGGGTTTCCCATGACCTATCGTTTACAACTTCCGGTAACGCTGCTACGTCGCAAGATTCCACTGCGACAGGTTGGTCTAGCGGACACAACTTCCTGCAACAAATGTTTACCAATACTCAACCCGGGAATCAGACACTTTCGTTCGATTTTGAACAGGATGTTGGTGGTGATCTGCAATATGCTGTATTTGGATGGAGTGGGGGTCCCCTTTCGGGGAACGTGATGTATGCCAACGGTCAATGGGCATCAGCAAACGTTTCTGCGGATGGCGGCCAGACGGTGACAACTATAGTCAGCGGCACTCTAACTGATGTTGCCGGTGGTGGTGCAACGTCACTTACCACTGCTGCGTTTGGTATGACAGGCTACAATTACATCGCCATCTCGTTGATGGGTTCAAGTGCAACGACTAATGGTCTCACGATTGACAATGTATCCTTTGATGCTTCTGCGGCAGTGGTACCGACTACCTGGCTAGGAACCGTAGATAGCGACTGGAATACCGTCGGCAACTGGGATGCTGGAGTGCCCGCTGGCGCCTCTGCGACTATCGGAACTGGAGTCGCTGTTACCCATGCCGGTGATTTTGACACTGGCGGAGCTGGCCCCGACGTATCCCAATTCACAGCCTTAGATCTCGCAGCAGGCTCTAGCATTACCTACGCGGGTGGTGGTGATTTCCACGGTGAGACATGGAACATAGATGGAACGGTTTCTGTCGCTCAGGTTGCGGGTTTCGATGCTGCGGGGACAACCTTAAACTTTGGCATAAACGGCAGTTTCAATCTTTTGGATAATCTGTGGGGAAATAGCACAGCCTTCAATCTCACTGGCATAATCGATATCGCCTCAGGTGCATCAGAGACCGTGCTAACCCAAGATCTAATGACATGGGGAGGAACCCTTTCGGCTCCTTTCGGAACGATCACTTCCTCTTTCACAGAACTTAACGGACGTCCTCTGACGCAGCTCGCAGACAACACAGTACCTGCCAACTCCGGCGAATATTCCTTATTCCAAGAGTCGGGTGCACTTAGTGTCCACTATATGACCATTCCAGCAGTACTATTTCCCGGTGACGCGGATCTTGTTGACGGCGGCTTTGATAGTTTCATCACGGAGACTGCTAGTGTGTGGTTCACATTCGATATGGTCGATACAGGATGGATAGCCCATGATGCCGTATGGGTGGCAACAAGCGGTGCGGCCGAATCGCAGACTTGGCCGTATACTCAGGAGGCTCCAGGCTCTGTTCTGGTGCAAGCGTTTACCAATACGTCCTCTGGCGAGGCCACTTTATCGTTCGATTATGACTCCAACGGAGGTGGTTCTGCGACATATTCAGTAGTAGGTTGGACTAATACACCCACTGCCAATATGATGTATATCAACAGCCAATGGGCTACGAGCGAGGCCGCCGTAGATGGAGTCGTGTTAATTAGCGGCGCCACGGGCTTCAATGGGACTGCTGCTGGTACCTCAACAACGATTACCTCAGCCGAATTTAATCTTTCAGAATACGCCTATATCGGTGTCTGGTTGCGTGAGGACGGCAGAGTGGCTGGTCGCACGATTGATAATGTCGTCATTACTTCGGGAGCACCGAATCCTCCGAGCAATTTCAGCATTGAAACGCTCGGTGCAGGCGGTGGCGTAGCGCTCTCCTGGGACACGGTCGAGGGACAATCCTACGGTGTGAACACCAATGGCAGTTTGGTGACTGGAAGCTGGAACTCATATACGGCCAACATTTCCGGCACCGGCGGAACAATCATCATCACCAACGCCACCGATGAGGTAGAACTGTTCTACACATTGACTACGGATTGGGAGTGAACCCCTCTCCCCTGGACTGAAGTCGGGGGAGATATTTAAACCTGTAATTAGTGCAGGCACGAAAATTCCCGCGGCCAACCGCGGGAGTTTTCGTTGAAAGGGACGATTTTTCGGGCATGGCCGGACGGCAGGGGAAAGTCCTTCTGATAACAGCCCTGCTAGCTTATACTTGTATATTCAACACACCCTATTAGGTCAAAAAAGGCATTGCAGGTCATCATGGCGAGCTCTTTTCTGGAGCAATGGCAGAGCATCAGGAAAGAGGCAGGTGCCAGTAAAAAGGAAAACGACTAAAGACAAAGAGGTTGAACAATCTCCAGTAACGAAGTCACTCGCAGAGTTAGTATTCTTCGAAATATACGCACAGACGGCTCGGCGACGTGCGAAGGAAAAAGAAATGACATGAGAATAATCACTACAATTTTATTATTAGCACTGTCAATCTCAACGATAGCGTTTGCCAACGACGATCTAGGACTCATTCCTTTACCACAAAACATGACGATTGAGGAAGGAGGTTTGGTCCTAGACAACACTACCTCTTTAGGCTTTAGCGGCGGTGTTGCCGACGACTTTAAAACCATGTGTGCAAACCTTTTAAGAGATGCCACCGGGTGGTCAATCCCTGTGCAGACAACAGGAACAATCAACTTTATTCTAGATCCGCAATCTGGCATTGCCGAAGAGGGGTATACGCTAACAACGAGTGTGAGTGGTGGAGCTATTATCCAAGCCGCGACTCAAAAAGGTCTGTTTTACGGATTCCAAACGTTGCGTCAACTGATGCCAGCGGAAGCATTCTCT
>JAOZVI010000218.1 GCA_029938265.1 Flavobacteriaceae bacterium
CAGAAAGCTATAAATATTTGATATCCGAATAAACTATCGTTTTTCAAACTTCAAACAATATTTAAAAATAAATTATGAAAAAAATAATAACTCTAACCTTAATTTTATTGCAATTATCTATGGTAAAAGCACAGGAATATCAAAACACATGGGCTTCTCTTGATTCACGTCCAATCCCTACATGGTTTGAAGATGCAAAATTTGGAATATTTATTCATTGGGGTGTTTATTCTGTACCCGCCTGGCGCAAATTAGAACCCGGTTTATATGCTTCTTATGCAGAGTGGTATTATGCACGTGTTATGTACAATCTCGAAAATGGAGGTCAGGAATTTCATAATAAAAACTATGGTAAGGATTTTGAATATCGGGATTTTGCACCTTTGTTTAAAGCTGAATTATTTGATCCTGTTTTCTTTGCAAATCTTTTTAAAAGATCAGGTGCAAAATATGTGGTTTTGACTAGCAAACACCATGATGGATATAGTTTATGGCCAACCAAAAGTCCGTACAAAAAGAATTGGAATTCTATGGATATCGGACCCAAGCGAGATCTTGTTGGGGAGCTGACAGCGGCGGTTAAATCAGCCGGACTTAAAATGGGCTTATATTATTCAATTATTGAATGGGAAAGTAGCTTGACACACCGAACAGAATCAGGTTATTATATACCGGATAAACTTGTTAAAAAATATAAAATACCTGAGGATGAATATGTAGATAAACATTTGATTCCTCAATTAAAGGAATTGGTAAATGAATATAAGCCATCATTGATCTTTTCAGATGGAGGTGAATGGGATGGTTCAGAAGAGTATTTTAAAACCAAGGAATTTCTTACCTGGTTGTATAACGAATCACCTGTAAAAAATGAAATAGTAGTAAATGACAGATTTGCTAAAGATATGCCGGGAAAACATGGAGATTATTTTTCGAGTGAATATAAGGATATGAAAAATGTTAAGATTTTCCATCCTTGGGAAGAAAGTAGAGGAATAGGAGGATCGTATGGTTTTAACAGGGCAGAGAATATTGATGATTATAATAGTTCTGAGGAACTCATTAACGAATTAATTGATATTGTTAGTCGTGGCGGAAACCTTTTATTAAATGTGGGTCCTACCTCCGATGGTAGAATACCTGTAATAATGCAACAGAGATTAATTGATATTGGCTTATGGCTTGATATAAACGGAGAAGCAATTTATAAGACCAGAAAACGGGATATAAGCAGTCAGAGTTACGGAAATCAAAAGATTTATTTTACAACAAAAAAAAATGTGCTATTCTGTATTTTTACACAATGGGATGATACCATTGAAATTGATTTATTGAATGGAGAAAATGTGAAGAATATAAATATTATGGGTTATGATGGAGTTCTTAAATATGAATTAATTAATAATAATAAATTAAAGATCCAAATTCCGAAACTTACGGTTAATGAAATTCCATGTTTACATGCATGGACGTTAAAAATCGAGTTAATAGATTGAAAATGAATCTATAAATGTAATAAATACATCAACAATTAATAGTTCACCAGAATTTATTAGTAAAACTATGTATTGAAAAGATTGAAAGGAGAGTTTAGATTTACTATAACAAAAGTTACCAAAATCTTTTATCATGTTTTGTATATAATACTTATAAAAAGTATAAATTTGTAGTGTATATAAAATGTTTTTTATGAAAAAAGAGCAAGAAATATTAAAAGTAATTTCAGAGGTAAAACACCCTGCAATTGATCATTCATTATTAGATTTGGGGATAATAAAAGATATAGAAATTGATAATAAAACAGTTGCTTTAAAATTTGTATTTCCTTTTCCAAATATTCCAATTGCAGATGCACTAATTGATTCAGTAAAAATGCCATTAAATAATATTGGCTGCACTTTATTTTCAGATGTTATTTTGATGACTGAAGAAGAAAAGGCAAAATTTATGCAAATGGAAGCTGAAGCCTGGAAAGGATTATAAATATTAATGCCTTGTTATACTGATTAACATATACTGAGGAATAAACTATTTTTCAGATGGATTTATCAATTGTTTTTCAAATTTTTACAAGAACCATCATGATAACAAGTTTTGTTTTGATGATGATGCTTGTAATTGATTATCTGAATGTTCAGTCTAAAGGGGTATGGAATAAAAAACTTCAACAAAAACCATATTTACAAATCTTTTTTGCGGCTATTCTTGGAATCATCCCGGGTTGCCTCGGTGCATTTACAGTTGTTTCTTTATTTACGCATCGTGTTGTGAGTTTTGCTGCACTGGTAACCGCAATGATCTCTACTTTTGGTGATGAGGCATTTGTTATGTTCGCTATGATGCCGGAAAAGGCATTAATTTTATCCCTTATTGTTTTTGTGATTGCAATTGTTACAGGGATGTTAATTTTATTTCTTTCTAATTATTTCCCTAAAAAAAAAGAAAATTCATTTGGGTTTGAATATCATGATGACGAACAAAAATGTATTTGTTTTCCGAAAGGAGAATTATTAGAACAGATTAAAACAATGGGATTTGAAAGGGCTTTGCTGATCTCAGGTTTATTTCTTTTTTCTTTTTTTATTATAACCGGAAAACTTGGTGGCCATGAATGGGATTGGAAACGCATAACTTTTTTAATAGGCAGTTTATTTGTTTTATTTATTGTTTCTACAGTGCCCGAACATTTTATTAAAGAACATCTTTGGGGTCATGTGATTAAAAAGCATTTACCTCGTATTTTTTTGTGGACTTTCGGAGCTTTTGTATTAATTTATGTATTGGAAGGTTATCTTGATATAGAACAATGGATAAGCAATAATGTAATATGGATGTTGGTAATTGCTGTATTAATTGGAATAATACCTGAATCGGGGCCGCATCTTATTTTTCTTACTCTATTTGTTAATGGAACCATTCCGTTTAGCATACTAATAGCAAGTTCAATTGTTCAAGACGGACATGGAGCATTGCCATTATTGGCAGAATCTCGAAAGAGTTTTATTTATATGAAAGGAATAAATATGATTGTTGGGTTTATAGTAGGATTTATTGGACTAACATTTTTTTAAAGAAATTAAAACTAAATACAATATGAAAATAGGAATTATA
>JAOZVI010000219.1 GCA_029938265.1 Flavobacteriaceae bacterium
AAATCACCTAAATCTTCAATAATTACTTTTTGAGAATAGCTGCTTAGGGTAATAAATAAAAGTAAAAAAAGTAATCTCATTGCAATGCGATAATATAATTACCTCAAATGTAGTAATTATATTTGTAATTGAATATTAATATGAAGATTTGCGAAGTACTCTGTTATTTTCAATTAAATTATATCCTCTCTCCTTATGACTTTTGATGATAATAACATGAGTACTTTTTTTGAACAACTTTCAGAAAACATTGAGAAAAATCCTATACAAAAGGAAAATATTAAAAACCTTAAAAATCTTCCTTTAAATAAAGATGAAAGCATCTATTTGTTTGATTTCAGTCAAAATAAATTAATATTCCATAAAGGATTTCAAAAATTTTTAGGCTATGATGATAATGATATCTCTATAGATTTTATTGAAAGTCTTTATCACCCGGATGATGCTGAATTAACAAATCGGATTATAAAAGCATCCATTTTATACAGTTTGGCCTACCCTGAAGATAGCAATAATAATACATTATCTATTTCTTTCAGATTGCGAAAAAAAGATGGAAATTATATCAAAATTCTTAGCCGGTCTTATGTCTATACTTCTGATACAAAAAGTAGAATAACAAGTGTTTTAATTAGATTTACAGATATTTCATTTATCGACAATTCAAAAATTGTAAAATGGGATTTTAAAGCAAGTAATTTAAATGAATCTTCTTTTAAACAACTCATCTATAAAACTTCCCGTAAAAAATTACAAATTGATAAATTGATATCATTATTTAAATTAGACCTATAAATTTGGGTGCCTTTTCAATTTAAAAAAAGACATTTAAAAAAAATGTGATTAAGTTCAATTGTTTTTATATATTTATCCTTTACATAAATTAATTTGTAACTCCTTCTTATCCACATTTCTTATGAGTGACTACGGCTTTCTTTCAATATTACCTCCGGTTATTGCTATCATTCTCGCACTTAAAACAAAACAGGTTTATGTAGCCTTACTTTTTGGTATTTGGTTTGCCTGGGTAATCATGAGTGACTGGGATTTTTTTGATGGGACCATTGCCACTATTGAAGCTTTAGTAAATGTTTTTAAAGAACCCGGAAATACACGCACCATAATGTTTAGTGCTTTAGTTGGTGCACTTCTATTATTTATTCAATACTCAAAGGGTGTAGAAGGGTTTGTGAATAGAATCAATAAATTAATAGAATATTTTGAAGCAAAAGAAAGTGGAAGAAGTAGAGTAATTGTCCAATTTTTAGCTCAAATAACCGGAATTTTACTATTTGTTGAAACCAGCATCAGTGCACTTACCGTTGGAACCTTGTACAGACCTATATTTGACAGGTTAAAAATTCCCCGAGAAAAATTGGCTTATATCGCCGATTCAAGTTCAGCGCCTTCAGCTATATTGATTCCTTTTAATGCCTGGGGTGCATTTATAATGGGTTTATTAATTTCTCAAGGAATTGACAATCCTTTTTCAACTATGCTTAAATCAATATTGTATAATTTTTACCCAATTATTGCAATAATAATGGTTACTTCAATTATTTTTTCAAAGAAAGATTTTGGACCGATGTCTAAAGCAGAGAAACGTACACGTGAAACCGGAAAAGTTCATGATGATAATGCCCAACCAATGGTTTCTGATACTATTACTTCATTTAAACCAAAAGAAGGGATTAAAGCTAAATCGTTTAATATGGTCATTCCTTTAGCCACTATGGTTTTAATGATGCCAGTTAATTTAGCTTTTACCGGTTGGAAAAGTGTAGAAAACTCAACTTCATTTTTTGATCATGTTTTTCAAGCAATTGGTAACGGCTCTGGTTCATCTGCAGTATTATATTCAGTTATAACTGCCATATTTGTAGCCATGATCTTATATCGTATTCAAGGTATCATGAGATTGAAAGAAATGGTAGATCTGGTTTTAAAAGGTATTAGCGAATTAATGCCATTGGCCTTATTAATGATGTTAGCTTTTGGTATTAGTGCAGCATGTAATCAATTAGGAACAGGTCAATTTGTTGCTGATTGGTCTAAAGATTGGTTATCACCTGAGTTTTTACCAGCCATTATTTTTTTAATTAGTGCATTTATAGCCTTTTCAACAGGTACTTCGTGGGGTACATTTGCTATTATGATGGCAATTTCAGTACCTATGGCGCAAACTCATGATGCAAATCTTTATTTGGTAATTGCTGCAACTTTAGGAGGCGGCGTTTTTGGTGACCATTGCTCTCCAATATCCGATACAACTATTATATCATCTATGGCATCAGCAAGTGATCATATCGATCACGTAAAAACGCAATTACCATACGCATTAACGGGTGGATTAATTGCAACTACTCTTTATCTAATCTTAGGATTTACAATGTAAATAATGTTATTAAATTTAACCTAACTTTGTAATAAAATTTAAAAATGACTCATAAAGCAGGTTACGTAAATATCATAGGCAATCCTAATGTTGGAAAATCAACCTTGATGAATGCTTTGGTTGGTGAGCGTTTATCTATCATCACTTCAAAAGCACAAACTACACGGCATCGTATTTTGGGAATTGTTAATGGCGAAGATTTTCAAATTCTTTTTTCAGATACACCCGGAATTATCAAGCCTGCTTATCAGTTACAAGAATCCATGATGGATTTTGTTAAATCGGCTTTTGAAGATGCCGATATTTTGTTATATATGGTTGAGATTGGCGAAAAGGAATTAAAAGATGAAGCTTTTTTTAACAAAATTCAAAATACAAAAATACCTGTCTTATTACTTATCAATAAAATTGACAAATCAACACAAAGTGAAGTAGAAGAAAAATATGAATTTTGGCAAGAAAAATTACCCAATGCTATTATTTATCCAATTTCAGCATTAAATAATTTCAATATTCAAAATGTACTTGGAAAAATTATTGAATTATTACCAGAATCTCCTCCGTTTTATCCTAAAGATCAACTAACAGATAAACCGGAAAGATTTTTTGTTAATGAAACCATTAGAGAGAAGATCTTGATGCATTACAAAAAAGAAATTCCTTATGCTGTTGAAATTGAAACAGAAGAAT
>JAOZVI010000220.1 GCA_029938265.1 Flavobacteriaceae bacterium
TTTGGTTCCGCCGGGCTGGATAAATGCCACCCCGGCAAGCCTCTTGCTGTAGCGGAGTTTCGAACCGTGTGGTTGTGAAACTAGCGAAAGACCAAACTCCAGACCTTGGGCGTTGCCCAAGGCTAAAGGACCACTCCCGCTGGTCGTTGCTTTCGCAAGGTCTTCATTTTTTTGGTCGCTCTTGCACCTGCATATCTAACCGAGGCTTTTCTTTGAGCATTTCGGTGATAGGTTTAAAAACGTTAAGGATCGCCTGGTAGTCGGGATCATCTTTGGATTTGAAAGGGGTCTGGCCACAGACCCCGGTTCCGCCAGCGTCTTTGGACAGGGGTGCCGCCAGGAAATTGTTCTTTTCGATCTGGGTGATTCGAGTATAAAACGTCCTTGGAATATTCCCATTTTCATGACAGGCAATACATCGCCGTTTAACGACATCCTCAAGAACAGTTTTTAATTCTGGCGGCAACATCCGGCGACACCCCATTCGGTCTGTATAGTTTGACCATGAATCAGAGTAATAGGGAACATTGAGATCCATCCAGGCCATAAGTCGGTGTTGTCCGGCCTGATCAACCTGTACGCGTGGTTTGCCATCTTTATCGGGGTGGCCGCTCAGGATAATGTCTGCAAGTTTGCTGGCCGGAGATCCCCACATTTTAGGAGCAATCATCATAATATTGGATTCCGTACCATTGATGGTTGGTATCCAGGCGGTATAGGGACTGATCGCCTTTTTCATGTTCTCTGCGGATGCTCCAAAAACGTGAATATCCGGTCGTTTCTCACCCCACGACCCCTTTCGTGCAAGGATGTCATATGAAACGTTGAAGAAATCGGTTTTGTCACCCGTAAGATCAATGCCATTGGGATGTTCTTCCGCGTTGTGGCACTGAATACAGTGTTTATCCAGAACGGGCTGAACGATTGTGGAATAGTCAAAATTCCTCAGTCCCCATTCAGGGCGTTCAAGTTCCCCTGCCTTACGCAATCCCGCAATGGGTCGTTTGCCCGACATATGCGGTGTGACGTAGTTACGATCTGCGTGACATCCCACACAACTGTGTCGTTCACCAGGTTGGAAATGGGTGAAGGTTCGCATTCGCTGAACGGCACGCCCCTTCTCGTCGATTGCCATGAAATAAACGGGTATACCCGCTGGAACCTTAAAGTGGGCGGAGCCATCTTCTTCAACCGTTGCATATCCCCATATCTTTTTCGGAGCGTAGGTCGCACCACAAGATATCAGTGGAAATTGATACCCAAAAGCAGTATTTGCAGCGTAGCTTTTCCCTGTCGGCACTTGATTGATTATTTGTGTCCAGTTGTCTTTCTCGATTTCCTGTACCACACAGATCTGTTTAATTTCGCCACGTTTGATATAGGGTTCAAGTCCGTTATAGACGTCTTGAACAAAGAGTGTTGCCCATGGTTCGTTCGCGTCTTTCGGTAATACCGATGGTATGATCGGTGGCGGTGTGATGCTTCGGATAGGAATCGGACTGTAAAAACCCATATTACCAACAGAACGCAACAGTGTTACCTGCTCACTACTGTCATAGTCGCGCAATAGCAGTGTTCCCAACCTCGAAACAACATAATAGTTTTCATCAATCGGAAGTGGATTTTCATAGGGCCCCTTATTGGTTAAACCATTTCCGTTGCCATGTGTGGGAATTTTAATTTCGGGAGTGACGTTTTGAATGCCTTTTCTGGCATTGGCTCCAAACGCAGGGTCGATAATGGCCAGACCACCTCGGCAACTGCCGTTGTGTCCGGTTAGAACAGACAAGACTTTGCGCGTATTCCCAATGGATTTGGCCTCCATAAACGTGCCCGGTTCAACCATCCGATTACCAAAAAAACCGGCCACATCCGTACCATCCGGGTTGATCGTCCAAAGACTTTGAATGGGGATAGCCGGACGGTCAATATATTCCCAACGACTGTAGATGATTCGACCATCATTCAATACACTGGGCGTAAAATCATTGAGATAACCGTGCGAGATTCTGTGTACATTGGAACCGTCCCCGTCCATCCGGTGCAACAAGGGCGATGTAGTGACAAAGCAATAGGCAAAGGATTCTTTGCGATCAGACAGGAAGACGATTTTTCCACTTGGAAGCCAGCAGGGATTGAAGTTGTTATGAACACCCTCGGTTAATTGTATCGGCCTGGCACTATAGTCCAATGGCAATGTGCCGGAACGGTCCACTACCGGAAGTCTCATCCGGTAAACATGGTATTTTGTTTTAGCCGACCGATCCGGCCCTTGAAGGTAATTACGTACATGTTGTTCACCTGCAGAAACATCGCTTTTCTTCCAACTAAAAAGAATCTCTTTACCATCATAGGACAGCGCCAGATCCATGATTTCACCGTTCTGTGCAGACAACAGCTCAACGGGCGAACCGTTCTTGGCCGTCGGAGTATACATGTATATACCACCGCCGGGTATAAAGCTCTCAACATGATAGGTGTATACATGGGTAGTCTTGTAGGGATGTCGTTTAACAGTGAGAAGTTGACTGAACCCCAGTGAACCTGCGTAGAGTTTCTCGGCTAGTTCAGGAGATTCATCAATCTGTGGAGCAGGTATTGCCAGACTGGTCATGCTCATAGCCGCAACGGCCATTGTTGTTATAAGCGCCTTCTTCATTTCCTTCCCTTCATTTTATGTGAAGATTATTCTCAATACTATTTCCGACCTTCATAACGTTCGTCTCCTTCCCAGATCCGTTCCTATATGAACGATTAAAAGTAACCCAAAACCTGTAACAAGCAACCGTGCAATTTGATAAATTCTGAAATTTGCCCAAATGTGAACGCCGAGTTCATCGTCGTTATGGGCGACAAGGCGGTTCTGAAAACAGAAAACGGAAAGACTACGCAAATATTTCCTCTCTACATATAGGTGCCTGCTGCTGGCGGGCAACGTTTTCCTTGCTGCGCTGCGGGTAAACGTTCGCTACACAAACAGCATCTCCATGGTGTAGAGACCGCTTACCCGAACAACGTGAGGGAAGCGGTGCCGGAGGAA
>JAOZVI010000079.1 GCA_029938265.1 Flavobacteriaceae bacterium
TATTCATTCTTCTAACACCAAACTTCAAAACCTAAAATTTTTGACATTATTAAATACAGTTAACACCAATTAAAAGAAAAACATACAACCAATTAAAATAACTTTAACATGAAACAATTAATCTATTTACTCCTACTTTTTGTTTTTACAAAAACTTATGCACAACAAAACATTGATTATCAAAAACCACCACAAGAAATATTAGATCTTGTTGATGTACAACTCGCTCCATCTGTTTTATTAGATGACAATAAAGAGTTTATGGTTTTATTTTCAAGAGATGCCTTCAAAACCATTGTCGAGCTATCTGAAAAAGAACTCCGCTTGGGTGGTTTGCGAATTAATCCTAAAACTAATATTGGTAGCAGAACAAATTACTACAACAACCTGAAAGTAAAAAATATAAAAAAGAAAAATGCCACAATAAAACAAGTGATTGGTTTACCAAAAAATCCACGCTTATCTAATTTCATTTGGTCACCTGACCAAAAAAAGATGGCTTTGACCAATACAACACAACAAGGTGTTGAAGTTTGGGTATTAGACGTGCAAACTAGCACAATGACAAAACTTACTGATGCTAATATCAATGCCAATTTACGAGATGTAATCAATTGGTTTGAAGATAGTCAGTCGTTTTTGGTAAAGTTTGTATCTCCAGAAAGGCAAGACTTAATTGATACTGACACTGCAATTCCAACAGGACCAACAATTTCTGTAAGTGATGGAAAAAAAGCGCAAAACAGAACCTATCAAGATCTTTTAAAAAGTAAAAATGACGAGCATAATTTTAAACAATTGGCACTTTCTGAAATTCATAAAATCTCTCTTGATGGAAAAAAAGAAAAATGGCTTGAAAATGCCATGTATCGTAGTATTAGTTTTTCGCCAGATGGCAACTATGTAATGGTAACCACTGTTGAAACTCCGTTTTCATATTTGGTGCCTTATTATCGTTTTCCTTCAAAAACTACCATTTACACAAAGGATGCGAAAATAGTAGAAACTATTGTTGAAGTGCCTTTAATTGAAGATTTGCCTAAAGGCTTTATGGCTGTTAGAAAAGGAAAAAGAGACATAAGCTGGCGTAATGACAAAGCTGCAAGCATAATTTATACAGAGGCTCTTGATGAAGGTGAACCTGCAAATGAAGTAGCCTATCGTGATGAAGTTTTTGAGTTAGAAGCACCTTTTAACGGAACCCCAAAAAGCTTATTAAAAACCATTAATCGTTTTTATAATATGGATTGGGCTACTGATAATATTGCTGTGGCAAATGATTATTGGTGGAACACAAGAAATACAAAAAGCTATGTTTTTAATCCTTCAAATAATTCACAAAAACCAAAAATAATTTTTGATAGAAGTTATCAAGACAGTTATAATGATCCGGGGCAATTTGTAACAAAAAGAAATGAATTTGGCAGTGATGTTTTGGTATTAGATAAGAACAATGCTTTTTTAATTGGCGATGGTTTTTCAGAAAAAGGACAATTTCCTTTTGTAGATAAAATGAATTTAACCACACAAAAAAAGCAACGTCTCTATCAATCAAAATATACAACTAAATTAGAGAATCTTAATAAATACGATGCAGATAAAAATCAATTATTGGTAAGAATTGAATCTAAAAGTGAATACCCTAATTATTATTTTAGAAATTTAAAGAATAGTAAATTACAGCAAATCACTTTTTTTGAAAATCCGTTTAAAAGTATTCAAAACGTTCATAAAGAAGTAATCACCTATAAACGTGAAGATGGTTTGGAGCTTTCGGGAACATTGTATTTACCTGTTGGATACGATAAAACCAAAAAAGAAAAAATGCCGATGATACTTTGGGCTTACCCAAAAGAATTTAAAGATAAAGCCAGCGCTGCACAAAATACACAAAACCCAAATGAGTTTACTTATCCGTATTGGGGTTCACCTATTTATTGGTTAACCAAAGGTTATGTAATTTTAGATGATGCCGCTTTTCCTATTGTTGGAGAAGGTGAAAATGAACCAAATGACACCTTTAGAAACCAGTTGGTTTCCAATGCAAAAGCCGCAATTAATGCAGTAGATAATTTAGGCTATATTGACAGAAATAAAGTTGCAGTAGGCGGACATAGTTATGGTGCCTTTATGGTTGCCAATTTACTGGCGCATTCTGATTTGTTTGCAGCAGGAATTGCTCGTAGCGGTGCTTATAACAGAACCTTAACGCCGTTTGGTTTTCAAAGTGAAGAAAGAAACTATTGGGAAGCCCCTGATGTTTATTACCAAATGTCTCCTTTTATGCATGCTGATAAAATGAAAACTCCTTTACTTTTAATTCATGGTGAAGCCGATAATAATTCGGGTACTTACCCATTACAAAGCAAAAGATATTTTAATGCTTTAAAAGGTTTGGGCGCAACTGTAAAATTGGTAATGTTACCTAAAGAAAGTCATGGCTACCGAGCAAAAGAAAGTATTTTGCACCTGCTTTGGGAACAAGATCAATGGATGGAAAAATATGTAAAGAATAATTCTAAAGAAAATAACAAATAACAATAATTTTCCAGCTCACCTTTATAACCGGAAAGCATATTGGTGAGCTGTATTTCAATAAATTACACTTCTTACTTTAATCTCTTAATTGCTCAAATTTATTTTGTATTCTATTAATCGAATCAGAACTAACTCCGCACTCTTTTGCTATAACAGGCCATTGAGATATTGACTCTTGAACTTCTTTAATTATCTCGGTTGGCCTACTAATACTGAATTCATTGGCTAAACTTATAATATTACTTCTACCAGGGTTAGCCCCTTCTCCATCAACTCGAGTACTGTGTTCATCAATTGCAGTAGATGAGTATGTTAAATCGTAAGCTGGAGCTAAAGACCAAATACCAGAATCATCCATTAACCACGAGAAATTTTTTGAATGATCATCTCTGTTGTGGCTATATATATTAAAAGCAGCTAGACGTAATACTTTTTTACGTGCAGAAGCAGATTTCTCTAGAATGTATGCCGTATCGATAATGTGTCCATAATCAATACTACTCATGCGAAAGTTATCATGAGTAAGTCCAGCCATGGAGTGCATATGAATTCGATTATTACCAATTCTATCAAAACGTTTGGTTGCAAAAATTTGTTGACCAGTGGCGCTTTCAAGCAATTTACATTCACTCATTTCAATATTGGCTGCTAGAGCCATTTTATAATAAGCGTATTCAATGTTGGCTATATCCTTTGGATCTTCAGAATTAGGAAACTTAATAATCCAATGCTCAAATCCATCTGGAAGCGTATTGTAACCATGCATTAATTCACCAGTCTTTGGGTTATAACCTACGTTTGCTTTAGGCCGTGCTCCACCTGATGAACCTCCTAAATGCATAAGTTCATCAATCACGTCAGTACTAGTACCATTGTAGACTTCATCCATTACTGTTTTCAATCGATCAATATCAATTTTACTACTAAAGTTCTTCTCGTTCTTAATTGCGGGGATATATATAAGTGCACCTCTACCAGAGTCACCTATATATGTAAGTCGATCTAAGATGTTAATATCGTTCAATGATAGCCCTTGCTTCTCTAGAGCACGATTCAATAAAAGCATACCCCATCCATCTGGGAGTGAATCGTCAAATACGCCAAATATTCCATGAAATGGATCTGGAGTAGCTATTTGAATACGATTATCAAATTGTAGTTTTATTGGAGATAAATTCAATCCTAGAGCTAAAAATTCATCATTATACTTGAAATGAACCAACCTATTATCCAATATAAGTTTTCCTACTTCAATTTCATCTCCTGAAAACTTAATGGAAACATGAATAAGTTTTCTTTTTTCATTTCTTTTTTTAGGAATTGATTTCTTCATTTTAATTATTTAAGATTTAAATAATTCTTTAATTCTCTGATTTTCTTTAGGCGGAAGGAGAATATTTTCAAATTCAGAAAGCCTTCTTAAGGATTCAGCAATTTTAAGAAGAGATTCAAATGATATTTGACCGGATCTTTCAAACCTTTTAATGCTACCATAAGAAACATCAGATTTTTCAGCTAAGTCTTGTTGTGTCAAGCCACGCTCTTTTCTTAATGTAGCAACATTTTGAGCAATTGATATAAGAATATCAGAAGGTACTTTATTTATGCTATACTTTGCCATAATAGATAATATATTATTCAAATATACGAAATACTTACTAAATAGATAATATATTATCCATATATATGTTATTCTGTAAGATAGAAATTGAAGTTGTTGAACTTCTTAAGTTTTATTCTTATCTTATTTTCTTAATAAAACTAAAAAAGATTTTCAAATTCGCGTAATAATGTATATTTATCAGAGTTATAAAAGGATATAATTTAGATATGAAAATAGGTATTATTATTGGAAGAATTGGTAGTGTAGATGGTGTGGCTCTTGAAACAGAGAAATGGATCAAAATATTAAAACGATTGGGACATGAAGTGTTTGTGATCTCCGGTGAGTTTGAATTCTGGAAAATGGACCATAAACACCATTATCGTTTTCCTGAACTTTCATTTTTCTCTGCAGGCGTAAAATGGGAACAACGAAAGGCTTTTATGGAGCCGGATAAAGACGTTGACCCTTTACTCGAACATATTGAGAAGCTCTCTAATAAAATTGAAAAAAAGTTAAGTCAATGGGTGAGCTCCAACAAGATTGAAGTCATCCTTTCAGAAAATGCTTCAGCCCTGCCTTGTCATATTTCTATGGGAGTTGCCATTAAGAAACTAATTATAAACCGCGGTTTACCAATTGTTACGCATGACCATGATTTTCATTGGGAAAGAGGTGAACGTTATGTTTCTGCTCATAGCGAGATCAATAAGCTTGTTAATGACACTTTCCCTCTATTGTTGCCGGATGTAAGACATGCCGTTATTAACACCTTTGGGTTAGAAACCTTTAAGAACAAGTTCCAATTGGATGCCACACTGGTTCCTAATGTGATGGATTTTGATCGTGCATATGGAATCCCAAACAAAGACAACAGTTACTTTTTGAGAAATCTTGGGGTGGCTCAAAATGAAATCGCTTTATTACAGGCAACACGTATTGTTAGAAGAAAAGGGATAGAAACAGCCGTTTCATTAATAGAAAAATTAAACGACAAGAAACTTAAGCTGGTCATTACCGGAAATAATAATGATGATCAGAACAGAGCGTATTATAACGAGATAATAGATCAAATTCATGATCTGAATCTAACCAGCCAGGTCATTTTTGCATCTCATATGGTGAAAGACCATAAAGATCTGTCAGATGTTTATGCGCACGGTAGAGCCTGTACTTATTTTAGCACTTATGAAGGTTTTGGCAACGCCTTTATAGAAGCAGTTCTTGCTAAAAAGCCTATCTTTGTAAATAACTACAAACCTGTATATATGCAAGATATTGGCAGCAAGGGTTTTGAGACGGTAATACTGGAAGACAATAATTTAACCGATGAAAAGGTTAAAGAAATGGCCGATATTATATACAATCCTGAGCGTTGTAAAGAAATTGGATTGTTTAACTACAACTTAGGTAAAAAGTATTTCTCATTTGATATACTTGAGGAGAAATTAAGAAGTCTATTTAACTTTTAAACATATATTATGCCTAAAAAAAAGAAGTCAGTTGACATCAATAAAATAGTAGGCGAATTAAGAAAACAAGAGATCAATACATGGTTTGACCTGGGTTTATTTATTGATCGATTAAAAGAACAACCGTCAAAAGCTGCTTTTAAAGGCAACGCTAAGGCCTTTGACACCCATCTCGAAAAAGGTGGTGTTGCTTTTATTACTTTCTATTTTGCTATTGACGGAATTACTGTTGAAGCCGAAAAGTATGCCAAAACCATTAAAAAAATCTATCCCAACATTCCTATTCATTATATCGCCGGAGAGATCAAACCTGAGGCAGATGAATTAATTCATAAAGATGCCTTTAAAAAGGTGATCAAAGAAATGGATGGTTTCGACAACTGGCCATTGTACGATGACTTCTTCAAAATTAAAATGGAAAGGGGCAGTAAGGAGTACAATGAGCTTATTGTGAAATTCTGGAGTGAAGTACTGATACTGGTAGAAAAATTAGGAAAATATATCGAAGAGAACAACATCTCTCTCCTCTATCTAATTAACGTATGTTCTAATCCGGGAAATGTTTCTTTGGCCTTGGCCACCGTTATAATTTCAGAGTATCTGGGTATACCTGTACTCAACAATAATCATGATTTTTATTGGGAAGGTGGTAACCGGAAAGTTGAAATAAAAAAGAAAGGCTTAAAAAAAGGACCCAGAGATTTTTTCTTTCACAACGCTCATATTGGTGAGTTCTTTTCAGTTATTGATATGATCTACCCTTGGGAAAGTCGTTCATGGATGAATGTCAATATCAATAAGATACAACACAATCATCTCATTAATATTAAGGGACACAATCCTGCAAATTCAGCCATGATTGGAACTGCCGTAGATACTAAATTGCATATGATGAGTAAGAGAGACATCATAAAAGCATTTATGCAGGTATCATCCATTTTTGCCAATACAAAGGATACGATAACGGTACATACCGCCGCTCATCACATAGATAGTGAACGCTCATTAAAGCCAATATTACTGGGTTACCAAACCATAAAGAATTTTGATTTTGTAAACAATAATATCATTTTTTTGCAGCCTACAAGAGTAGTTAGCAGAAAATCAATAGAACTTAATTTCAAATTGGTGCATCAATTATTTAAAAACGAGGACTTCTTTAAAAAATTTCATGACAATCCTCAACTAAGCCTCTCCTTATTAGTGTCTGGTCCCATTCCTCATGGCCAACAAAACTATTATCAGGATTTGGTTCAAGATTTCAAAAATTTTCTAAAAGAATTACCCAAAGAATTTAGGTATAAGGTTCTCTTAGGATTTTTATTCAGTGAATTTGACAAGTATGAGTTCAAGAAGAAATACAAAAAGCCACTTGATATTGAGCAATTGTATGATATTGCTTCCCTGATTCTTTTGCCAAGTCAGACCGAAGGCAGAGGCCTGCCAATTATAGAAGCTGCAGCTTGTGGCACACCAATATTTTGCAAACAATACGAGCCAAGAGCAGTTTACGAAGAAGTAATTGGTTATCATCTGGATGAAGCTCAACGCTTAAGGGTATTAGAGTTTAAAGGTTATAAAATTCCTAAAAAGCTGATCGCAAAGATAAGTGATCAAGTTTTTTATCCGCAAAACACCATGGCAGATGTAACGCACAATAGAAATGTAATTCATCAACGCTATAGTATTGACGCCCTGCAAAAGAATATGAAATACCTCATTAAAAGACTACATTGGCAGTTAAATGCTATTACGGATGACGTTAGTAGTCAGGTGATCAATATTTTAAAACAATATAAGGAAATGGTCAACTTTGAGAATGAAGATCTTAAAGCTATACTCAATAAAAATACCAGACATTACTTACCGGGTTATGGACGTTTGTCTTTTATGATCTACTTAAAATCTTTGATCGATCCGAGCTTTTTTAGAGTTGAAGAACAATTGATCAAAGGAAGGGTGATGAAATATGCTCGCATGATGGAAAACGATATGCCTGATCTGAAAAATACGGATTTGTCGCAGATTCATGACTATTATAATGCGATTGATGATATTTTTAAGTGTGTGGAAGGTGAAAGCCCATTGAGACACGATCATTCCTTAGCATACAGACATCGAAATAAAAAGTTATATATCTACCAGGAATTTACTTATCAGGAAATAACCGGTTTGGTAAATATGATCTACAACGATATTTTTAAACCTAAGGAACGGATGGATCTAACTTTGGCTCCACAGTTTTTTTCAGACTGGGAACTGGCCTTGTTTCAACTGACCAATAGCAAGTTTCTCGGAATAGATAATCGGAAAATACTTACAGAGAAATTAAAGGATAACGTGCCCAAAGGTTATTTTCCCGGAAGATATA
Organism: Flavobacteriaceae bacterium; assembly: GCA_029938265.1. GTDB lineage: Bacteria > Bacteroidota > Bacteroidia > Flavobacteriales > Flavobacteriaceae > Namhaeicola. The sequence goes on from JAOZVI010000079.1 coordinate 7,985, forward strand.
TCAAACATGAACTTGAATACTTTGTGTTACAGCCCATACGTGCCCAATTGAAGCTTTCTATAGAAGAAGAGCTTACTAAGGAAATATTAAAGACTAAAGGGCAAAAGCTAGAGAAAGTTTATATTTTTATTCATGAACCAAGAATAACAAAATGGTTCTCAGGTGCCAATATTAAGGATTACCTTGAATTAGAAACGGAACCAGAGCTGGGAATACTTTATAAGACCGGAGTGATTGAAATAATAGAAACCGAACAATGGTGTGAAGGCGTACATTTTCCACAAATGGGCGCAAAAGCAATTAAAATACTAAGGAAGATCAAAGAATCTGACGGCTTTTTGATTACCAATGGAGAACATGCTTCTATGATGACAGATATAATTGAGATTGATCATTTTCACATCGGAAAGGCTAGACATAATATGACCGCTAAAATTATGGGAATACAAAAAGACAGCGGTTTTATTCAATTCGTTCCTGCAGGTGTAAGAACAACGTTAGCCTACCCTACTCCAATTCAGACTTCCAAAGACTTTGACAATTCCCTGAAAAGCAAGTTATACAGTGATCTTAAAAAGAAAATTGGCGAAAGGAAATTACTGAATATCATCTCTAAAGATGCCATTGAAAACGGAACTCCTATCAACAGTCTTCTGGCACAATTAGAGCTGGATGTCAGCGGAAACAAAGTCATAGAAAGAGTTAAATCTTCCTTTGCCGGAGGTGTATATAATGACGGGCTGCCTTGGAGTGGTGTCCTGGCAGAGATTGACACTAAAAAACATGCCTGGAAATTCGAAGCTCACATTGCCAATAAAAAACCAAAGAATGTTCCCGGACTTATCAAAGAATATCAAAATAAAAGTAATAACAGCAATAGGATAGAATTAGCTTGGAATGGAGGTTATATCCTGAACGCTGAATTGGTAGGAAAACTAGGATTACCAGAAACCTATATTGGTTCGCCTTTAGGTCTATTGATTATGAAACATAAAGTATTTTGTCCGCCCCTGTTCAATAAGCCTGCATTTATTATTTATAAAGATGGAAAAATAGACATAAGGAAAGTTAACTCAAGCGCAGGATTTAAGATAAAAAGAAAGAATGAAGAAATTGTCTTTACTCCCGACAACTATAATAAACATAGTGTTTCTGAGGCCTGTTATTACGATCTATCTTATACTCATGAAGAAATTAAGGGGGATGGCAACTTCATTATTAGAATGGCCGGAAATACTGTAAAGCAAATAATACCAACGAAATTGAATGAGAATATAAATATAATCCCGGTTGGCATCACCTTATCCGTTCCTGCAAATTTATTTTCAGATAGAGTATTCAGGAAAGGAAAAGAGGTAAATATCGATCTTTTAGAGCCTGAAAAAGATCCTTACAGATGGAATGACATCTCGTATGCTATTGAAGCCGGGCCAATGTTAATAGAGAATGATAAACTTGCCGTAAATATGGAAGAAGAAGGTTGGAAGACTTCTAACTCTATTAAAACTCAGGCTGCAAGATTGGATTTTACTGATATGCGAGGACCTAAGATAGCCGTGGGCATTACTAAAAAGGGAAAACTCATGGTACTAATGGTGAATGGCAGAATTAGAGAATCAGTGGGAGCAACCCATTTCGACATGGCCGACATCCTATTAAAGTACGATATGCATAAGGCTATGGGCTTCGATCCTGGTGGCAGCAGTACGCTTGTTGTAGATGGTAAAATCATGAATATTTCACCCTATAATAAGAATTACGAAGAAGATATCTATTCTTTGCCTCCCGAACCGCGCTTTGTTGCCAATGCTGTTATGGGATGGATTGAAAATGGGATATCAGAATAGAGAAAATAAGTCTTGAAGGTCGTAAAGGTTTTATAGCGAAAGGAGAAGCTCCACAGGAAGACTGATGGCGATAGTTTTTCAACACTATTTATTATTAAATTTATGATCAAGATGTTACCATGCAATCACCATACACCCGCCGCGCAATGTCTCTGACTTTGAGTTACCGTGTCATTTACTACAAAATCACCATCATATAAATCCCTAAATATTATCAACTAAATTGACAAATATTCATTAATTTTAGAGATTAAAATTATAATAATTCAAATTACATAATCATGATGAAAACATTTTTTAAAACAGTACTCTTTTTTCTTTTTTTAGTTGGAACATTTTATAGCAATGCACAAGAAAAATTTGGTGGTTTGGCGCTTTATACGGTAAGAGATGATATGGGTAAAGATGCTAAGGCTACATTGCAGGCTGTTGCAGATGCCGGATATGAATATATAGAAGCAGCCGGTTATAAAGACGGAAAATATTATAATATGATACCTGCAGATTTTAAAAATTTACTTGCTAAATTGGGCTTAAATCCAATAAGTACACATCATTCTGCGGTAACATTAGATAATGCAGATACTATGTTCGCCGATGCAAAAGCTGCTGGCTTTACCTATTTTGTGGTTCCAATACCTCCAATGGGACTTTTTAAATATGATGCCAAAACCCAAACTTTAGGAATGACTGGCGGTGCTGCTAACCTTGCTAAGATA
>JAOZVI010000016.1:0-4190 GCA_029938265.1 Flavobacteriaceae bacterium
TTTACAGTTGCTTTAATTTTATTGTTGATCATTACAATTCATTTTAATGTCTAAATACAGTATTTTTTAATAGTGATCAAACAGGCTTCGAAATAAAAACATTAAATTTTTGGATAAATACATCCTATCATATATTTCTTCTCAATTATAATTTTTTCATATTTTGAATTTTTTTTTCTATCCAATTTTATTCTGCAATATTGAATAAGAATTCTTGATATAAATTTTAATCTATTAAAATTTACTTCACTCAATAACATGAAAAAAATACTGCATTATATTTAAAACATGCATTATGCGCAGAAAAAACACAAAATATTGAAATTATATATAATAAAAAAGTAAATATCTATAATACCTCTCTCTTTTAATAGTGTTAAAAACATATTACATAGTTTATTAAGTATATATATTTACAAATATATAAAGGTGCAAAAAAAAGCATATAAATGCATGTAATTACATTAGTATTTTTTAAATTAGCTAAATATTATAACTTATAAACAATTAAAATTATTCATTATGAAAAAAAAATTAGTATTTTCTTTTCTTGTGATTATCCTAAGTTCAACTTTTGCATTTGCTCAAGAAGTTACAGTTACGGGTAGTGTAAAAGATGTTACCGGTCAAGGTTTGCCGGGGGTAAACATACAAGTAAAAGGAACAAGTCATGGTACAGCTACTGATTTTGACGGAAATTATGAAATTTCTGTTTTAAACGGTGATGTTTTGGTCTATTCTTTTGTAGGATTTGCTACAGAAGAAAAAACAGTAAACAATTCAACTATTAACGTTATTCTGCAAGATGATGCAGAAAGTTTAGATGAAGTTGTTGTAACTGCTTTAGGTATTAAAAAAGAAGAAAAAGCTTTAGGTTATTCATTAACACAAGTTGATGGTGATGAAATGGCTCAGGTAAAATCTGCTAATGCAATGAATGCCTTACAGGGAAGAGTAGCTGGGGTGAATGTTTCCGATAATAGTGGAGGATCGGCTGGTTCTTCTCGTGTAATTATTAGAGGTGCAAGTTCCCTTTCAGGTAATAACCAACCTCTTTATGTTATTGATGGCGTTCCGATGATTAATATAACAAAAAGATCGGTTGATCAAGAAAACGGAATGTTTGGTGATGGAGGAGATGATATTTCTGGGATTAGTCCTGATGATATTGAATCTGTATCGGTATTAAAAGGATCTTCAGCAGCAGCATTATATGGTTCTTTAGCATCTAATGGTGTTATAATGATTACCACTAAAACAGGTAAAAGTGATGCTGGTTTTGGTGTTGAGTTTTCAAGTCAGTTGACTTTCGATAAAGTGAATACTGATTTGCTAGATCTTCAAAATGACTATGGCCAAGGTCGTAGTGGTTTAAAGCCTGGTTATGAATGGATTCGTGATACAGATGGAAACCCGCTAAATCAAGTTGAGATATCAGGTAAAGATGCCCAAATAAATGATGCATTTGATTCTTCAATGTATTCTTGGGGTCCAAAATTTGATGGATCTGATGTATATAGCTGGCAAAATACCTATATAATTGATGGTGTTGAAAAAGATAAAGTACCTTATTCGTATTCGGGTAATAATATGGAAAAATTTTATGATACCGGTACTACAGCTATTAATACAATAGCTTTAACAAAAGGAGGAGAAGATTACAATTATCGATTATCAGCTTCATTTTTAGGGAATGATGATCTAATGCCCAATTCTACTTTAGACAGGCAATCTTATTCATTTAATGGGCGGGCGCAAATCAATCCAAAATTAACATCTACTGTTAATGCAAGATATATTATTGAAAAAGTACATAATCGTGTAGGTATAGGTACATGGCCGGGTAATGCAAATTTCACAACCTTATTATTGCCTAGTAATATTGATATTACAAGTATGAAGGATGGATCTATTCCTGTAGGTACGGTTTTATATAACGGTACTATTCCTGAAAGTGGTACTGAAATGGTATTTCAACCTGGTCAATTTACTCAGAATCCATACTGGGTAGCAAATTATTTTAATAATAATGACAAAAAAAATAGATTAATTGCTTCTACAACTTTAAGGTATGATATAACAGATTGGTTATATGCTTCTGGTAGAGCAGGTATTGATACCTATGATTTCTCTAGAAAGCAAGTTGATCCTTATGGAACTGCTTATTCTAAATTTGGAACAATTAATTTAAGAAAACAAACTGTTTCGTTATTTGATACTGATGTAATGTTAGGTATTGATAAAAAGCTTACAGAAAAAATATCTACTAATGCATTCATAGGAGGAAGTGTAAGAAGAAGTAAAGCTGAAACTCTTGATAGCAATGGATCTAATTTTGTAGTTGTTGGTCTTGAAGATTTGGCCAATACAGCTGAGCGAAAAACATTTTATAGTTTAGCAGAAACTCAAACAAATTCTGTTTATGGATCTTTTGAAGTTGCTTATAATAAATGGGCATATGTTACTTTTACAGGTAGAAATGATTGGTTCTCAACTTTATCATATCCTGGCAAAACAACTCCTAATGATGATTTTTATTGGTCATTAAGTGGTTCAGTTCTTTTACATGAAGCCTTTAATTTGGGGGAATCAATAAACTTTTTAAAAGCTAGAGCAAGTTATGCGCAAGTTGCAGGTGGCGCTAGAATTCCTTACCAATTAAGTCTTGATTATGCAATACTTGAATCACATTTAGGTAATCCATATGGAACTATCAACGGTAGTAATATACCTAATATTGATCTAGTACCATTTAAAAAAGATGAATTTGAATTTGGTTTTGATGGTAGATTTTTTGAAAATCGATTACACATTGATGTTGCTTATTATCAAAATAAAACAGCAGATGATATTGTAGCTTCAAAGGCTTCAAGTACATCAGGTTTTACTACTGCTGTTATCAATGCTGGTACATTAGAAAATAAGGGTATTGAGCTACTAATAGGTGGTTACCCAATTAGAAGTGAAGATTTTTCTTGGGATGTTTCATTTAATATGGGTTATAATGCAAGTGAAATTACTCATACTAATGAAGTAGGTGCAGGAATTGGTTTAATTGAATCAAGGACTCATACAGCTCAGATAAGACAAGAAGTAGGTGATCCTTTTGCTTCAATTTATGGTTATGCATATAAGAGAGATGATACAGGGAATATTATGTATGACACTACTAATCCTGATATGCCAAAACCACTACAAGGAGAATTTGTGAAATTAGGAGTAGGTGTAGCTCCATTGACAATGGGATTAAGTAATACATTTAGATATAAAGACTTTAGGTTAAGTTTCTTAATTGATAGTAAATTTGGTGGTCAAATGTTTTCGGGTACTAATGCTTATATGTATAATATGGGAGTACATAAAGAAACTGTTAAAGGTAGAGAAAATGGTCTAGAAGTTACTGGTGTTGATGAAAATGGAGCACCTTTTACTGGTGTTGTAAGAAAAGATCTTTTAAGAGAATACTATACTCATATTAATAATAAAATTGCCGAAGAATTTATTTATGATACTGATTTTATTAAGTTTAGAGAAATAAGTATTGGATATGGTCTTCCTCAAAAATATTTACAAAATAATTTTGTAAAAGAGTTGAGATTATCTTTAATCGGGAGAAATTTATTTTATATCATGAAGAAAGTTGATAATGTTGATCCTGAAGCTTCTTTGAATAATACTAATGGTCAGGGATTAGAACGTTTTGGTGTTCCAGCTACACGAAGTTTAGGATTCTCTATTAATGTTAAATTTTAAAAACAAGAAAAAATGAAAAAAATAATTTATATACTTTTAGTAGTATTAATATTTGGAGCTTGTGATGATGGTTTTGAAGAGATGAATGTCAATCCTACCAAAACAACGCAATTAGAACCAAAGCATAAATTGACATACTCTCAATTAACAACTAATGGGCAGGATGGGATTAGATATTTATATTGTAATTTAATTTATATTCATCCTGTTATACAATATATGGTTGCTTATACTGATGGTGCATATTATACTGAAAATGACAATAGAACAAGTCAAATATTTGACTTTTCTTATCCTACAGCAGTTAAAACTATTGTTGATCTGGTTCATCAATTAGAGAATATGGAGGGTCCAGTTTCAGAAATTGATCTTGCTATCGCTAAAGTTCAAAAAGTACTTATATTTAGTAGAATAACTGACGTTTATGGTGATATCCT
>JAOZVI010000016.1:4200-14762 GCA_029938265.1 Flavobacteriaceae bacterium
TAAGGTACCCTAAGTATGATGCACAAGAAACTATTTATGCCGATATGTTAGACAATTTAGAATCTGCTGCAAATGTGTTGAAAAATGGAGGTAATAGTTCTTATGGTTCAGGTGATATATTCTTTAATGGGGATGTTGCAAAATGGAATAAATTTACAAATTCTTTAATGTTGAGATTGGCAATGCGTATGGTTAAAGTTGATCCTACAGGAGCACAATCTTGGGCTACAAAAGCAATTAATGGTGGAGTGATGGATAATAATGGTGATATTGCATATATAAAATATGATGCAATTGAAGCTAAATGGGATATTTCAGGTAATCCACTTATTCAATCAATTGCAACAAGAAATAATCGTACCGTTAAAATGATTTCAACTTTTGTTGATGCAATGAAAAATACAAGTGATCCAAGATTATCTGTGTGGTGTTCAACTGTTGATGGCAGTACAGATCCTGGTGATCAAATGGGTTTACCTCCAGGATATGCTACATCTGATGTGGGTACATTACCAAATACTGATATTAATGCATATTCATTACCAAATATTGCAGTTTTTGGTGCAAGTGGAGATAGAAGCATGTATGGACAACCATTTATTTTACAATCTTATGCAGAAGTTGAATTAATGTTGGCAGAAGCAGCTGAACTTTGGGGTTTAGCTGGTGGAGATGTTCAAGGACATTATGAAGCAGGTGTAAGAGCAGCAATGAGACATTTGATATTATTCAATAATGCTGCTATAATTTCAGATGATCAAATAAATGATTATTTAGATGCTAATCCTTTTGATGCTTCAAATGCATTAGAAATTATAGGTAATCAATATTGGATTACAGCATTTCCAAATGCCATTGAAGGTTGGCAAAACTGGAAAAGAACAGGGTATCCTGCACTAGTTCCCGTTGATTCTGATAAAGGTGTTACTAATGGTGTAATTCCAAGAAGATTACCATTTACAAATGCTGAAAAATTAAATAATGCTGAGAATTATGAAGCAGCCAAATCACAAATGGGAGGAGACCTATTAACCACAAGGATGTGGTGGGATGTAAATTAGTTAATAATTGTTTTTAAGTAAGAAGAGGCTGTCTTAAAAAGGCAGTCTTTTTTTTAATTATCATTAGAGAAATGTAATATTACAATTATTAAAGACCTGTTCAAGTATTATTATTAGCAAAAATTATAAATTAGTATAGTAAAAATAGATTAAATTTGTAAGCTTAATTATTGCAGTTTTAAACAATTTTTAAACTCAAGTTTAAATCATACCATTATATAAATTATTCTTATGAAAGTTAATATTGAACACAAAGAAGCAGGTAAATTTGAAGAGACAAGATTTGAAAAAATTCACAATGTTATTTTTGAGAATTCTGGTGAAGCCTCAATAATTGTCGCTGAAGAAATCGCTAATTTAATAAGAGAAAAAGAAAAACATAATGAAAAATGTGTGTTGGGATTAGCAACAGGATCTTCACCTATTGATATTTATGAAGAATTAGTTAGGATGCACGTTGAAGAGGGTTTGAGCTTTAAAAATGTTGTTACATTCAATTTGGATGAATATTATCCAATGGAAAAAGAGAATACTCAAAGTTATTGGTATTTTATGCATGAGCATTTGTTTAATCATGTTGATATACTCCCGGAGAATATTAATATACCAGACGGTTCTATTGCACAAGATGACATCCATCAATATTGTTTGGATTATGAATTAAAAATCAAAGAAGCCGGTGGTTTAGATTTTCAATTATTAGGAATTGGTAGAACCGGTCATATTGGTTTTAATGAACCGGGTTCTCATTATAATTCAGGTACCAGAAATATTTCTTTAGATCATATTACAAGAGTAGATGCAGCCTCAGCTTTTTTGGGTATTGATAATGTGCCAAGGGTGGCTATTACAATGGGTATTAGCACAATACAAAAATCTAAACGTATCGTTCTTTTGGCTTGGGGTATCAATAAGGCATCCGTAATTAAAAAAACAATTGAAGGTGAAATAACACCAGAAGTTCCTGCAACTTATTTACAAGACCACAATAATGTAACCTTTGTTTTAGATAGAGGTGCTTCGCAAGAATTGACAAGAATTAAAACACCTTGGTTGGTAAGATCATGCGAATGGAATGATGATCGTACATTGAAAGCTTCTGTTTGGTTAAGTAGTTTGGTTAATAAATCTATTTTAAAATTAACTGATTCAGATTATAATAACAACGGTATGTCTAATTTATTGATCGAACACGGTTCAGCTTATAATTTGAACATACAAATGTTTAATAAATTACAACATACAATAACTGGTTGGCCCGGAGGAAAACCTAAAGCTGATGATATAAATCGTCCTGAACGAAAATCACCTCCAAAAAAACGTATAATTATATTTAGTCCTCACCCTGATGATGATGTAATTTCAATGGGTGGTACATTTGATCGTTTGGTTGAACAAGGACATGATGTCCATATCGCTTATCAAACCTCTGGAAATATTGCAGTTTCAGATACAGAAGCCATTAAATTTGTTGAGGTCGCATTAGCTTTGAACGGTGAAAATTTAAAATTTAAAAAAATTGTTGATGATCTGAATAATAAAAAAGAATATGATATCGATACAGTTGAAGTAAGACAACTAAAAAGTTTAATAAGACGTAAAGAATCGTTGGGAGCCACACGTTATCTTGGTGTATCGGATAAAAATGTTCACTTTTTAGATTTGCCATTTTACGAAACAGGAAGAGTTAAAAAGGATAAGTTGGGTGAAGAAGATATTAAAATAATGACAGATTTAATATCCGGAATCAAGCCACATCAAATTTATGCGGCAGGAGATCTTGCCGATCCTCATGGAACGCATAAAGTTAGCTTAGATGCTTTGTTTAAAGCTTTAGCTTTGTTAAAAACAGAAAAATATATGGATGATTGCTGGGTTTGGTTGTACAGAGGTGCATGGCATGAATGGGATATTCACGAGATTGAAATGGCGGTTCCTATGAGTCCGGATCAGGTATTGAAAAAGCGACAAGCAATATTTTATCATCAGTCACAAAAAGATGGTGTTTTGTTCCAGGGAGATGATTCAAGGGAATTCTGGATGAGAGCTGAAGATAGAAATAAAACAACTGCAAAAAAATATAACGACTTAGGTTTAGCAGATTATGCTGCTCTTGAAGCGTTTAGACGCTATCATTTTTAAGTTTATTTAAAATTATTTCTCTTTTATTTTAAAAACCCTTAATTTGAAGGCTATAGTTAACAAATTGTTAATTTAATAAATGTTGAAATTTAAATTTCCTTTTTAATTAAAATATCAGCATATTTATTGTTATTTTTGTGTGATTTTTTAAAAAAACATGAAACGTAGATGAAAAAATTTATAAAAACAATAGCAGTTCTTACATCAGGAGGTGATGCACCAGGAATGAATGCAGCAATTAGATCAGTAGTAAGATCAGCGTCTTATTATAAATTAGAATGTGTTGGGGTGTACAGAGGATTTCAAGGATTAATTGAAGGTGATTTTATAAAAATGACTGCCCGTGATGCACATCATTTGATTCAAAAAGGAGGTACTGTTTTAAAAACAGCCAGATCAAAAGAATTTAGAACCATTGAGGGTAGAAAAAAAGCTTATAAAAATTTGATTAAAAATAAAATTGATGCTCTGGTTATTATAGGAGGTGATGGTTCTTTTACAGGAGGAATGATTTTTAATAAGGAATTTGATTTTCCTGTAATTGGTATTCCGGGTACTATTGATAATGATATTTTTGGGACTGACTATACTATTGGATATGATACTGCACTTAATACTGCTGTAGAAGCAATAGATAAAATTAGAGATACTGCAAGTTCACATAATCGTTTGTTCTTTGTAGAAGTTATGGGGCGTGATGCAGGATTTATTGCATTAAATGCAGGTATAGGAGCCGGGGCTGAAGAAATTTTGATCCCTGAAGAAGATATGGGTCTTGAAAGATTGTTGATAACACTTGAAAAGAGTCGGCGCTCAGGAAAAACTTCAAGTTTGGTTGTGGTAGCTGAAGGTGATAAAACAGGAAAAAATGTTTTTGAACTCGCTTCATATGTCGAAGAGAATTTACCTCAATATGATGTAAGAGTTTCAATATTAGGTCATATGCAACGAGGAGGAGCTCCAAGTTGTTTTGATAGGGTTTTGGCCAGTAGAATGGGTGCTAAAGCTGTTGAATTACTTTTGGATAATAAAACAAATTTAATGGTAGGTATTACCAATAACAAAATGAAAGCTGTTGATCTGGAATTAGCTGTAAAAGAACATCACAAAATGAGTGATGAAATTTTAAGAATATCAGAGATCATGTCAGTTTAAAATAATAATAAATCTAAATATATTAAAAATGATTAAAGTAGGAATAAACGGATTCGGAAGAATTGGAAGATTAGCACTTAGAGTAGCTGTTCAAAGAGAAAATATACAAGTTGTCGGTATCAATGATCTGTTAGATGTTGATTATTTAGCTTATATGTTAAAATATGACTCTGTTCATGGAAGATTTGATGGAGATGTATCTGTTAAAGACGGTAAATTAGTAGTAAACGGAAATGAAATTAGAATTACTTCTGAAAGAAATCCTGAAGATCTAAAATGGGATGAGGTTGGTGCTGAATATATTATTGATGCCACAGGTATTTTTAAAACTAAAGAGACAGCAGGTAAGCATATAAAAGCCGGTGCAAAAAAAGTAATTATTTCTGCTCCATCAAATGATGCGCCAATGTTTGTAATGGGTGTAAATCATACAGAATTAAAAGCCGATGAAGAAGTTTTCTCAAATGCATCTTGTACAACTAACTGTTTAGCACCTATTGCTAAGGTTTTACATGACAATTTTGAAATTACTGAAGGTTTAATGACTACTATACATGCAGCAACTGCAACTCAAAATACAGTTGATGCTCCTTCTGCAAAAGACTGGAGAGGTGGTAGATCAGCAATCCATAATATAATTCCTTCATCTACCGGAGCTGCAAAAGCTGTAGGTAAAGTAATTCCTTCACTTAATGGTAAATTAACAGGTATGTCATTCAGAGTACCAACAATGGACGTTTCGGTTGTTGATCTGACTGTAAATATCAAAAAAAGCGCTACTTACGAAGAAGTTTGTAAGGTAATGAAAGATGCCTCTGAAGGTGAATTAAAAGGAATTTTAGGTTATACTGAAGAGTTGGTTGTTTCTCAGGATTTTGTTGGTGAAACCAGAACATCAGTTTTTGATGCTAAAGCAGGGATTGCTTTAACAGGTAATTTCATCAAAGTAGTTTCTTGGTATGATAATGAGTATGGTTATTCAAGTAAGATCATTGATCTATTAGAGTATTCTGCTTCTTTATAAGAGTTGATTAAAATATATTATTAATAAACCCATAACTTTTTGTTGTGGGTTTTTTTATATTTACATCAAAAATTATATTTTGGATTCCAGTATTATCATACCTTTTTTATCTGCTTCAATTTTACTCACATTATTGCCGGGTCCGGATATAATCTATGTGATTATTCAAAGTATTACAAATGGTAAAAAATATGGTATCGTTACTGCCCTTGGTCTGGTTAGTGGAATTTTGATCCACACAACACTCATAGCCTTTGGAATTGCAGCAATTATCAATCAATCAGAAGTTTTATTTTTTGCCATTAAACTGTTAGGGGCATTATACCTTTTCTATCTGGCTTTTGAAGTTTATAAAAATTCGAATATTATAAATCTTGAAAGTGATCAAATTCCGAAAAAAACTTTAAAAGAGTTGTACAAACAAGGATTTATCATGAATGTTTTAAATCCCAAAGTAGTCATCTTCTTTTTGGCTTTCTTCCCTGGTTTTATAGTAGAATCTAAAGGTAATATAATTATTCAAATATATATTTTAGGATTATTATTTATGCTGCAAGCAATAGTAATTTTTAGTTTAGTATCAGTCACATCTGCGAAATTAACTGGTTTTTTACGACAAAGTAAAAAGTTCGAAAATATTATTAAATGGTTTCAGATAATTGTTTATATAGTGATTGGATTCTATATATTGTTTTCAAAAAAGTAAAATATTTTATTTATTATAATTTGTATATTTGATATTGATGAACAAAGTAAAGATCATAGAGTGTCCGCGTGATGCCATGCAGGGTATTAAAACTCATTTTATTCCTACGGGATCAAAAGTGGGTTATATAAATGCATTGCTGAAAGTTGGTTTTGATACAATTGATTTTGGCAGCTTTGTTTCGCCAAAGGCAATTCCGCAAATGCGGGATACTGCTCAAGTTTTATCTCAATTAAATCTGGAGGATACAGAAAGTAAGTTATTAGCAATTGTAGCTAATGTTAGGGGAGCAGTTGATGCAAGTAATTTTGATGAAATTGATTATTTGGGTTATCCGTTTTCTATTTCTGAAATATTTCAAATGCGTAACACAGGAAAAACAATAGCACAATCCTTAAGTATTTTGGAAGAAATTTTAAATATTGCAGGTAAAACAAATAAAGAAGTTGTTGCTTATCTTTCAATGGGATTTGGCAATCCTTATGGAGATCCATGGAATGTTGAGATTGTTGCAAAATGGACAGAAATTTTAGTAAAAATGGGTGTAAATATTTTGTCTTTATCTGATACAATTGGTATTGCAAAAGCTGAAACAATTTCTTATTTATTCTCTAATTTGATTCCACTATATCCAAAAATTGAATTTGGGGCACATTTACATACAAATCTGAGTTTATGGCACGAAAAAGTTGATGCTGCATACAATGCCGGTTGTATTAGATTTGATGGAGCAATTAAAGGTTTTGGAGGTTGTCCTATGGCAAAAGATGATCTGACAGGTAATATGCCAACTGAAAAACTAATATCTTATTTTACAGCAAATAAAATAAACACAAACATTAATGTCTTAAGTTTTGAAAGTGCTTATAATGAAGCAATCAAGGTATTTGGATATTAGTGCTATGATACTGATTTTTTCTATCAACATCACCAATATATATCTAAGTTAAAAGAATTATTACATCCAGTCTTTTATTCTCTATATCACTTATTTTATGTAAGTTTCGGATTATGAGATTGTTGAAAACTTTAGATATTTTGGTCTAAAATAGTTTAGTTATTTGATCCCCTCCGCAGCAGCTATAGCAGCACCTATAATACCGGCCTCATTTTTATTTTCAGCAGGAATGATTGGTGCATTAATTTTTACTTCATCTATGTATCTATCCATTTTTTTACTGGCGCCGCCACCTATAATAAAAAGATCAGGTGATAAAATTAATTCAATATGTTTAAAATATTTATCCAATCTTTTCCCCCATTTTTTATAACTAAGATCTTCATTTTTTCTAATTGAATCAGCTGCATAATTTTCAAATGGTTCGCCTTTATAAGTCACATGGCCCAATTCAGTATTAGGTATTAAGTCTCCATTAAAAAATAAACCTGAACCTATACCGGTTCCAAGCGTTATTACAGCAACCAAACCATCTTTATTTTTTCCTGCACCAAAATTAATTTCAGCCAAAGCTGCAGCGTCAGCATCGTTGATTACAGTAAAATCAATTCCTGAAACTTTTTTAAATAATTCATCAATTTGAACACCTTTTAAACTTGGATGTAAATTTGATCCACTTAAACATTTTCCATGAGCAAGAGGAGTAGGGAAACCGCTTCCTGCTTTTCCTTTCCAGTTAAAATGATCTACAATTTCTTTAATTGTCCTTGCAATATTATCGGGTGTTGCCGGTTGCGGAGTTGGAATTCTATGTCGTTCCGAAATAAGATCACCTGTTTTTGTATCTACTATAGCTCCTTTAATTCCGGAACCTCCAATATCAATGCCTAATACTTCCATTAATAAAAAATTTAATTTATGTAACAAACTTAAGGAAAATATCTTTTTAGAAAAGAAAAAACTCTATTTAAATGTAAACATCTAAATAGAGCTTGTTAATTTTTTTTGAATCTTTTAGAAATGTATTCCTACACCAATTCCTCCAAATGAAGAAGTACCACCACCAAATTCACCAATAATACCCCATGTATCATTAAATTTATATTCAACACCTGCATGTGCATTAAGATTAAAATCATCAGTGTGTTCATCACCACCTAAAATAAAACCAGCGTCAACACCAGCCCAAATATCCCAAGGTTCTGGTAACTTAAATAAACTGTCAAAATAATAATCAGCTCTACCACCTAAAGCAACATAATCAAAATCAAATGGTAAGGTAACTGCAGGTGAAACTGTAATATTCTTTGCAACAGGAATTTCATAATGCGCATTGATAGCAGAATTACTGCCAAATTGTACAAAAACATTTAGTGCACTGTAATCTTCTTGTGCGAAAGTTGTGTTAGAAAATCCGATTAAAAGACCTCCAAATAATAAGAAAGTAAATAATTTTTTCATGTTTGATTAATTTAAATTTAGTTGCAAATATAAATAATTAATAAACATATGGAAATAAACGGTATGTAGATTTTTTATACTGAAGGTAAGCTAAACCAAACCTTTGTTTTAGAAAAACTTCTTCCATTTGAATTTTCATTATAAGTGATAGACAAAGCATTAAATAGATGAGCAAATTAACAATAGAAAAATTATAGATTATCAAAGCACCAAAAAACGTAATTAATCCAAAATACATAGGGTTTCTTATAATTTTATAGGGTCCTTTTTTAATAAATTTAGCATTTTGTTTTACTTCGGGTTGAATGTTAAAATTTCCTAATTTCATTACGATTAAACCCCATAATGCAATTAAAAATCCAAATAACTGAATTATTAAAAGAAAATCATTTGCTATAAATTGTTCAAAAAGAACAAAATAGAACAAGCTGCTAAATTGAATTACTATAAGCAGTAAAGATTTTTTTGACATAAAACAAAAATAGTTTTTTTATTTAAATTTCAAAATCAAATATTTTTTATGTTTTTATTTTCTATCTGAAAGCAAAAATCATGATTTAAAAAGAAATTCTCCAATTCAAATAAAAGTTGTAAATTTGCACGCAATTAATCCTTAATTGCACTATATGTCTACCCAAAAAGTTTTATTAGAAGGACTTACTTACGACGATGTTTTATTGATTCCAGGTTATTCTGAAATTTTGCCTCGCGAAGTTAACATTCAAACTAAATTCACTAAAAATATTACGATCAATGCACCCATTATTTCGGCTGCTATGGATACTGTAACTGAATCGGAAATGGCAATAGCTATGGCTCGGGAAGGTGGTATAGGTGTTATTCATAAAAATATGACCATTGAACAACAAGCCGCCGAAGTGAAGAAGGTTAAGCGCTCAGAGTCTGGTTTGATCATTGATCCTATCACTTTAACTAAAGACAAGGATGTTGCTCATGCTAAATCTTTGATGAAAAAATTTAGAATTGGCGGAATACCGGTTATAAATGAAAGTGAAGAATTAATTGGGATTGTTACCAACAGGGACTTACGTTTTGAAAAAAATGATGCAAAAAAAGTATCAGAAGTAATGACCACTGGAAATTTAATAACTGCTAAAAAAGGAACATCTTTAAAACAGGCTGAAGCAATTCTTCAAGAACATAAAATTGAAAAATTACCTGTTGTTGATGCAAACAAGAAACTTATAGGTTTAATTACTTTTAGAGATATTATTAAAGTCCGTGAAAATCCAAATGCAAATAAAGATTCGTATGGTAGATTAAGAGTAGCTGCTGCAATAGGTGTAACTGCCGATTCATTAATTAGAGCCGGTGCTGTTATTAAAGAAGGTGTAGATGCCTTGGTAATAGATACTGCTCATGGTCATTCAAAAGGGGTTGCTATAATTCTTAAAAGTATAAAAAAAGAATTTCCAGATACTGATATCATTGTTGGTAATATAGCTACTGGTGAAGCAGCAAAATTTTTAGTTGAAGCGGGAGCTGATGCAGTAAAAGTTGGTATTGGTCCAGGTTCAATTTGTACAACACGTATAGTTGCCGGCGTTGGTTTTCCACAACTTTCTGCTATAATGGAAGTTGCAAAAGCTCTTGAAGGAAGTGGTGTACCTGTTATTGCTGACGGAGGAATTAGATATACAGGAGATATACCAAAAGCCATAACTGCCGGAGCAGATACTGTAATGTTGGGTTCATTATTAGCCGGAACCAAAGAATCACCTGGAGAAACGATTATTTTTGAAGGAAGAAAATTCAAATCATATAGAGGTATGGGTTCTGTAGAAGCCATGACCAAAGGCTCAAAAGACAGATATTTTCAGGATGTTGAAGATGATATTAAAAAATTGGTTCCTGAAGGAATTGTAGGGCGTGTACCCTATAAAGGAGAAGTCTATGAAACTATGCATCAATTTATTGGAGGGCTAAGAGCAGGAATGGGTTATTGTGGTAGTAAAGATATTATGACACAAAAACAAGCAAAATTTGTTAGAATTACATCTTCAGGCATAAGCGAAAGCCATCCACATAATGTAACTATTACAAAAGAATCACCTAATTATTCGAGGAGGAGGTCATAATTGATAAAAAACGCCC
>JAOZVI010000016.1:14772-20922 GCA_029938265.1 Flavobacteriaceae bacterium
AAATATTTTTCAAATATTGGGCGCTTATTTTTTTTAAAACCTTTTGTTTCTGCGTTTTTTTCTTCTACCCTTGAATTTAGATCTTGACTTTGGCTTTTCAGCGATCTCAACAAATATTTTTCTTCCTTTATGTTTGAAATTTTTAAAAGATTCTAAAGTATTATCTGTATAATTTTTATCAATTTCAAAAAATGAAAAATTATTTAATAATTCTATCTTGCCAATTTCAATATTCTTTTTCCCCAATTTTTCGTTGATAAGACCAATCAAATGAGAAGCATTAACTTTATCAATTTTACCTAAATTTATATAAAAACGAGTAAAAGAATCATCGCTTGATCTGCTTTTTTGTCTTGAATCATCAGCATTGAGGTCATTAGCGTTCTCGTAATAAGATAAAAACTGGTTAAATTCTAATGAAACAAATCTTTTGATCAGTTCATCACGATCAAAACCTTCTAATTTTTGAAAGATATCGGGTAAGAATTCATTGATTTCTTTTTCATTTATTTCGATATCATGTACTTTATCGATCAACGAGTAAAGTTGTTTTTCACAAATTTCTTTACCGTTGGGCACCATTTTTTGTTCAAACTTTTTATTGATATTTTTTTCAATAGATTGAAGTATTCTCTTCTCTCTACCAGTAATAATGGCAATTGATATTCCCTTTTTTCCTGCTCTACCGGTTCTACCACTTCGATGTGTATATGATTCAATTTGATCGGGTAATTTATAGTTAATGATATGTGTTAGATCATTGACGTCTAATCCCCTTGCAGCAACATCAGTAGCTACTAATAATTGCAGATGTTTTGATCTGAATTTTTGCATAACAATATCGCGTTGTGCTTGCGAAAGATCACCGTGTAAAGCATCAGCATTGTAGCCATCAGTTATTAAGTTATTTGCCACATCTTTTGTTTCTCTTCTTGTTCTACAAAAAACGATACCATATACATCCGGGTTAATATCAGCAATTCTTTTTAAGGAAGCGTATCTATTCCTGTCAGAGACCATATAATATTCATGGCTAACATTTTCAGCTCCAATATTTTTTTTGCCTGCAGAGATCTCAACAGGTTGATTCATATAGTGTTTTGCAATAGCTTCCACTTCTCTAGGAAAAGTAGCCGAAAAAAGTAATGTCTGTTTTGAAGAGGGAGTAACTTCTAAAATTTTGTCAATCTCTTCTTTAAAACCCATATTGAGCATTTCATCAGCCTCATCGAGTACCAGCCATTTGATATTTTGTAGATTAAGACGTTTTCTTTTAATTAGATCAACTGTTCTTCCCGGTGTGCCAACAACAATTTGTACACCTTTTCTCAATCTTTTAATTTGATCTTCAATATTTGAACCACCATAAACAGCCAAAATGTTAACCTGATCCATATTTTCAGCGAACTCATTAATGTTTTTGGCAATTTGAATAGCAAGCTCACGTGTTGGCGAAAGAATAATAGCTTGCGGATCTTTCGTTTTAGAATCTAATTGATCTAAGATAGGTAAGCTAAAAGCTGCTGTTTTACCGGTACCGGTTTGTGCAAATGCTTTTAGATCTTTTTTAGAATCAAAAATTTGAGGAATAGCTTTTTCCTGAATAGGAGTTGGTTTTTCGTATCCAAGTTTGATAAGAGCTTTTATAATATCCTGACTTAAACCAAGATCTTTGAATGAAGGCATATATGGTAGTTTTATAGAATTAAATTAAGAGACCTTTTTAAAATTAAAAAATAAAAATGAATAAACCTTTTAGGTTAATCTTTCTTACTTCTCAAAAAATTAATGTCCTTATCTCGCTTAACGTGGCGGGAATACTGGTTTAATTTTTTTCAGGCGTCGAACTTATTTGCCAAAAGAAATTTTTGTAAAAGTCTCATTTAGTAAATAAAAGGTTTATAGTTTTATAGACCAAAAATTTACAGAAATGCAAAAGTAAGCTAATTTTTGCAGGGAAAGCTATAAATTATTGTTTTTTAAGGGAGTGGAGATTTTTTTCTAAAATGTAAGAGTCATTAAAAAACAAGAAACTTTTCTTCACAATATTTTTGTTGTCAACAACTATTGCTCTTGCCATATCTCCATCAAACCATGAATACTTTTTACAATTATTATCGATCCTGAATTGGGAATGATCAGATAATTTATTTGAAACTAAAAATTCTTTCCATTCATCATTTGTTTTATTTCTTTCAATACCAACAAATAAAATCTCAGGATATTTTTCTTTGTATATAGACAATTTCTTTAAAATTTTTTCAGTTCCACTTGCATGTTTTGGCCAAAAGTAAACAACTGTTCCCTTTTCGTTAATTATTTCGTGAATATTAAATTTGTTGCTATTAGAATCAAAGACCATTAATTCAGGAAAATTATCACCATTTTTTAATTGTTTACATTGATTAACAGCTTGTTTAGCTTCAGATATGTAGGTTTTATCAGTACAATTATCAAAAAAATATTTTTGACTCTCTTCTTGTTGTTTCTCAGTAAGATGATCCTTAAAAGATCCCCAAAATCCCATAGCCAAATATTTATTTTTCAAATCTTTATTTACCAAAATATCATTAACAGATTTCATATAATTTAGGGAGAAATTATCTTTGGCAGGGTTATTTTTTTGCTTATTATAGGCTAGATTATATAAAAGTGATTCTAAATAGTAAGTATAAGCCCTTAAAATAAAAATTGATTCATCATTATAATGTAAGCTTTTTCTATAACTATAAAAATCATCACTCACATCAGGGTAATCATGTTTATTATTAGCATCGGTATGCCTTAAGGGGTAATATTCTTTTTTACTGTAAAGCGGGTAATTGATAATTGCTTTTGTAAGATTATCAAAAAATTCGGAATGTTCTTCGTTTTCTGTATTAATTAATTCATTATACTGAGCCAATAGCTTATTTCTTCCATCTTCAACTTTTTGTGAAAACTCTTTTTCATTTAAATTGTAAAAGTATTTGAATTCTTTTTCAATTTCTTCTTGCTGTATAAATAAACTGATTAAAAAATTATTTTTTGCAGACCCTTTTCCACTAAAAATAAGGGATTCATCAAAGTCCCACGTATTTAAATAAATTAATAAGCTATCCTGAGGTTCAAGGTATAAATATTGGAATTCAATACCGTGTTTGAAAGTATATAAACCTGTTTTTATTGAATCAAGAGTAAATGAAAATCTGTTATCTTGGTTGATCTTTGCAGAATCTATGATCTTTTCATCTTTTGAAAAATAAACAAAAGCCTCTTTTGGGTTTTTAATCTTTCCTCCAAAAAAAGTAGTTTTATCTTCTTTTTCAAATTTTTTGCAGGAATATGTTAAAAACAACAATCCTAAAAACAAAAACGGGTAAGAATAAAAAAAGTAATTTTTTCTCAAATTATTTGATTTAAACATAATAAACAAAATTAATAATAACCTTAAAGAACTCTTGTTAATGTGATGTTAAAAATTTTGGATAAAAAGGTTAAATTAATTATGATTATAAAGTTTTTTTAACATTAGATTGCGTTTTTAGTTAAAAAAATCAATTTAAATGATTATCTATTTGAAATCTGATAGTTTTGAGTACTTTTGCCAAAAATTTTAAAAACTATGCTTTCAGTATCTAATTTATCTGTACAATTTGGAAAAAGAGTTTTATTTGACGAAGTAAACACTTTATTTACAAAGGGGAATTGTTACGGAATTATTGGCGCAAACGGCGCAGGAAAATCTACTTTTCTAAAAATTTTATCTGGTGAAATCGACCCAACTTCTGGTAATGTATCTTTGGAAAAAGGTAAACGAATGTCGGTTTTATCGCAAGATCACTTTGCCTTTGATGATTATCCAATTTTAGAAACCGTACTAATGGGTAATAAACCATTATTTAAGCTAAAAAAACAACTGGATGAGATCTATGCAAAACCTGATTTTAGTGAAGAAGATGGAGTAAAAGCGGGTGAGCTGGGTGTTACTTTTGAAGAAATGGGAGGATGGACAGCTGAAAGTGAAGCTGCCAATTTATTATCATCTGTAGGTATCAAAGAAGATCTACATTATATCTTAATGAAAGATCTTGATGGAAAAGCCAAAGTAAGGGTTCTTTTAGCTCAGGTTTTATTTGGTAATCCTGATGTTTTGATCATGGATGAGCCAACCAATGATCTTGATTTTGAAACGATTGGCTGGTTAGAAAGTTTTTTGGCAAATTATGATAACTGTGTTATTGTGGTTTCACATGACCGTCACTTTTTAGATGCAGTTTGTACAAATATTTCTGATATTGATTTTGGTAAGATGAATCAATATTCGGGTAATTATTCTTTTTGGTATGAGTCGAGTCAGTTAGCTGCAAAACAACGCGCACAACAAAACAAAAAAGCAGAGGATAAGAAAAAAGAATTAGAAGAATTTATTCGTCGGTTTTCAGCAAACGTAGCTAAATCAAAACAAGCTACCAGTCGAAAAAAAATGATATCAAAATTAAATATTTCTGATATAAAACCTTCAAACAGAAGATATCCCGCTATTATATTTGAACAGGAGAGAGAAGCCGGCAATCAAATTTTACACGTTGAAGAGCTATCAAAATCTGTAGATGATGAAGTTTTATTTAAAAATATTCATATCAATTTAACGAAGGGAGATAAAGTAGTTTTATTGTCAAAGAATTCTCAGGCTGCTACTACTTTTTATGAAATTATATTGGGCAATGCCACTGCTGATTCTGGAGAATACAAATGGGGTGTAACTACTACACAAACCTATTTACCACTTGATAATTCTGATTTTTTTAAGAATGAATTGAGTTTGGTTGAATGGTTAAGACAATTTGCGCAAACTAAAGAAGAAAAAGAAGAAGTGCATTTACGTGGATTTTTAGGTAAAATGATCTTTAGTGGAGAAGAAGCTTTAAAACAATGTAATGTACTATCTGGTGGAGAGAAAGTTAGGTGTATGTTATCAAAAATGATGATGTCTCGGGCTAATGTACTTTTGATAGATCAGCCTACAAATCATTTAGACCTGGAATCGATACAGGCATTTAATAATGCGCTTACCAAATATAAAGGTACTTTGATTTTTTCAACACATGATCATGAATTTGCGCAAACTGTTGCCAACAGAATTATTGAGATCACGCCAAATGGTGTTATTGACAGGTATATGACTTTTGATGAGTATTTAGAAAATCCAAAGATTAAAGAACTTCGCAATAAGATGTATGCATAAATTTTATGGTGATGGTGTTAAAATAGTTGGTAATTTTATTAACACATTTAAGCATTATATCATCGTTGTATTTGATAAAGCACCTATTGAACTAGACAAGTATTAATTTACTCCATCATCAGTTGCAGAAAATCAAAATAAACCTGTGCACCATTGTAGAGAGCCTCTACGGGTATATGTTCATTGCGATTGTGAATACCTTCAATGTGTTCTTTTTTTAAATAAACCGGAATTGTAGCAAAAGCAAGAACTCCTTTTGCTCTAAAGGCGCCAAGATCATTAACATTTGGCATCATAACAGGTGTAACCTGACTTCCGGGGTAGTTAAGTTGAATGGCTTTACCTAAATTTTCATAAAAAACATTATCAGTTGAAGAAGGAATTGTTTTAGGCATATTCTCAATTATAGATACTTTGATAGAATCGTTCTTTAAAGTTTTTTGAATATATTTTATAAACTCATCTTCATCTTTATCTGGTTGTAATCTACAATCTAAAAAAGCTTCAACACTTGTAGGGATAATATTATAGGCAGTATTATTTGAATTTACATTGGTTAAAGTCACCGTATTGCAAAATAGAGCAAAGAGCTCGGGTTGTTTTCTCAATTGAGGAATGATGATTGGTTTAAAAAAATGTGGATGACTTAGCAAAAATTTTTCAATACCTTTTTTGTGCCCTGCTATTGTCTTTAAAATATTGGTATTAAGATCAGTAAAAACTGCTTTCGGTTTTTTTGTAACTAACCTGTCAAGAGCTTCAACCATTTCTTTATTGGCATATTTTTGAGGTGTTACACTACCATGCCCCATTGTGTACATTTCTCTTTTTAAATTCAACCAAAACGATCGTTTATGTGCAACAGAAATAGCAAAAATCGGATTGTTAAATTTTCCACCAATCAGACTTGTTATTTCAGTAGG
>JAOZVI010000016.1:21022-31529 GCA_029938265.1 Flavobacteriaceae bacterium
TAGCAAAAATCGGATTGTTAAATTTTCCACCAATCAGACTTGTTATTTCAGTAGGACCTTCACCAATTACAACGATGGGATTTAACTCATCAAGATAGTTTTCAATAACATAAGCAACACCACCTTTACCTTGTTTTTCTTCACAAGAAACGGCTAAAAAAGTAATATTATATTTACTGTCCTTAAAATTTCCATTTTTAAAAATATTTAGAATGCTCGCCAGTTGCATTACAGCCGCTCCTTTATTATCAACTGCACCTCTTCCATACACTTCACCGTTGATGATCTCACCTGAAAAGGGATCTAATTTGTTGTTTTCACTTGCAGGAACAACATCTATATGATTTAAAAGAATAATATTTGGTTTGTTACTTGAAAGCGGAAATATAGAGGCAGCAAAATTAAAATTTCGATTTTCCTTACCAAAAGTTGATATATGTAAACCATTTTCCTCACAAACTGACTTGATAAATTCACCGGCAATTTTTTCGTTTCCACTAACAGAAGGAATTTGAATATATTTTTGTAATAAGTATTCTAATGAAGCATTATTATCATCAATTTTTAAATAATTAATACCGGCATATTGACCATAAGTTATCCCATAAAAAAAGAATAATAAAAAACTTAAAATTTTCATAATCAAACTTATTTAAAGAATATAACACACAAAATTAAGCTATTTATTGATCAAAAATTACTTAAATGATTAAATTTTACCTTGTTGAATTGCTAAGATTCATTAATTTAGCTTTAAAAAAAGTATGGATATTGATACAATATTAAGTATTTTTTTAGGAATTGGATTAGCGGCCTCTGTTGGATTCAGAATTTTTGTTCCATTTTTTGTGTTGAGTATAGCTGCACATTTTCAGATTATTCCATTAAATGAGAATTGGCAATGGGTGAGTAGTGAAATTGCAATGATTACTTTAGGAATAGCAACAATTGCTGAGATTACTGCTTATCTTATTCCTTGGGTTGACAATATTTTAGATACGATTGCTATTCCATTAGCAGCAATTGCCGGTACAGCAATAATGCTGTCAACAGTCGCAAATTTTGATCCATTCTTCACTTGGATATTAGCAATAATTGCCGGTGGAGGAACAGCAACAGCTATAAAAAGCTCAACTTCAACAACAAGATTGGCATCTACTGCTACTACTGCCGGTATAGCAAATCCGGTAATTTCTACTGTTGAATCAGGTACATCTGTTTTACTATCGGTCATGGCAATTTTTATCCCGCTGATAGCAATATTATTTGTCATTTTTATCTTTTGGATGATCTATAAATTGTATAAAAAAGTCATTCCCAGCAGAAAAATTAAAAATCAAAATTAGATTGTTCTTTTTGTATTTATATTTTAGATATTTGCATCTTTATAATTTTTACAAATTATTAACTTATTTTATTGATGAAACCTACGATACCTAAAGGAACAAGAGATTTTTCGCCTACTGAAGTAACAAAGCGAAACTATATTTTTGATACCATTAAAACAGTTTTTGAAACTTTTGGTTTTCAACCCATTGAAACACCATCATTTGAAAATTCAAATACTTTGATGGGAAAATATGGTGATGAAGGTGATCGGTTAATCTTTAAAATATTGAATTCAGGAGATTATTTAAAAAAAGTAGATGATAAACTTTTAAAGGATAAAAATTCAGTAAGAACAACTCCAAAAATTTCAGAAAAAGCGCTTCGTTACGACCTTACAGTTCCTTTTGCAAGATATGTTGTGCAACATCAAAATGATATTGTTTTTCCGTTTAAACGGTATCAAATGCAACCTGTTTGGCGAGCTGACAGGCCACAAAAAGGAAGGTTTAGAGAATTTTATCAGTGTGATGCTGATGTAGTAGGTAGTAAAAGTTTATGGCAGGAAGTGGAGTTTGTACAATTGTATGATGAGGTATTTACCAAACTCGGTTTAACCGAAACGATTATTAAACTGAATAATCGGAAAATCTTATCAGGAATAGCTGAGATAATTGGTGCCAAAGATAAATTATTAGATTTTACTGTCGCTCTTGATAAATTAGATAAAATAGGAATAGAAGGAGTTACAAACGAGATGCTGGGTAAAGGAATATCACAAGAAGCGATAGAAAAAGTAAGACCACTTTTTAATTTTACTGGTGATAATCTTGAAAAATTAGAACAATTAAAAGATTTATTATCTGCATCTGAAGAAGGAACTCAAGGTGTTGAAGATCTAGAATTTATTGTTGAAAATATTGAAAAATTAGGACTTTCATCAGCCAGATTAGAAATTGATGTAACATTGGCAAGAGGTTTGAATTATTATACAGGAGCAATTTTTGAAGTTCAAACTGATAAAGTTGCTATAGGGTCAATAGGAGGTGGAGGAAGATATGATGATCTGACCGGAATCTTTGGTTTAAAAAATATTAGTGGTATTGGTATTTCATTTGGATTGGATCGAATTTATATGGTTCTAGAAGAGTTAAACTTGTTTAAAAGGGTTGTTTTGCCCAAACCCACCCTAGTTTTTATCAATTTTGGTGAAAAAGAAGCGGGATATTGTATGCAAACTATTAAAAAACTGCGTGAAATGGGAATTAAATCTGACTTATACCCTGACAATGTTAAATTGAAAAAGCAAATGAATTACGCCAATAGACGAGAAATTCCTTTTGTAGCTTTGGTTGGAGAACAGGAGATGCAAGAAAATAATTACACTTTAAAAAATATGCATACCGGAGAACAAACTTTATGTAATCTTGATGACTTAATACGTCTAATTAAATCATAAATAGTTATTAATTAACAACAATGTTGTATTTTTGCAGCTTAAATTAATACGAATATGTTTGAAGGAAAAGAAGCTAAATATATAGAAATGGTAGAAGAAATAGGAGATAATCATATCTCAACATCTGCTAAAACACCTTTACGTGACGATGCTTTTATTTTATCGGATGAAGAAAAAATCCGATCAATAAAAAAGAATGTAGCCGAAATATTATATACTTTGGGTATGGATCTTACAGATGATAGTTTAAAAGGCACGCCACTACGTGTGGCTAAAATGTATGTAAAGGAAATTTTTGATGGCCTGCACCCACAAGCAAGACCAAAACTTTCAACTTTCGATAATAACTACAAGTACGGCGAAATGTTGGTTGAAAAGAACATTACTGTTTATTCAACTTGCGAACATCATTTATTACCTATAGTTGGAAAAGCACATGTTGCCTATATTTCTAATGGTAATGTTATTGGTTTGTCAAAAATGAATCGTATTGTTAATTATTTTGCCAAGCGCCCTCAAGTACAAGAAAGATTAACCATGCAAATTGTTCAGGCATTGCAAGAAGCTTTAGGTACCGATGATGTTGCTTGTGTAATCGATGCCAAACACCTATGTGTTAATTCCCGGGGAATAAAAGATATTTCAAGTAGTACTGTTACTGCCGAATACGGAGGTAAATTTAAAGAGGATAGTTTAAAAAGAGAATTTCTAGATTATATCAAACTAGATACTGAATTTGAGTAATATTTTTAAAATTATATTTAAGCCTGTCTAAAAAGATGGGCTTTTTTAATCCTTTTTAATAGATTCAATATAAAAATTCTGATCAATTCTAAAGGTTGAGTTTATTGAAGAAGTCTTTAGCTTTTGCCATTCGTTTGTTGGATTGATCCACTTTTCTTGATTATTCACATAAATTTTTACAGGAATATTAAAGTTTTTTACTGTGTTTATAAAACGAAACCTAATAACTTTTTTATCGATTTTGTATTCTAAAACCGGAATCTCTATAGTTCGTAAATATTGATTAAAAAAAGTAGTTAAATTCATATTAGATTCATCACTTAAATATCCTTCAATTTGTTGCGTGGTTACTGTTTGATGGTAAAATCTTTGATTCATTCCCCTTAAGATTTGTCTGAATTTTTCATCATCATTGATCATTTGCCTTAAAGTATGTATCATAACCGCTGCTTTTGGATACATATCTAATGAACCTGTTTTATTGACATTATAAATACCAATAATTGGTTTGTCATTTTTAATATTTTTTCTTATTCCGACCGCGTAAGCATTTCCGGCTTCATTACCAAAATGATAATCTAAATACAATACTTCGCTATAAGTAGTAAAACCTTCATGTATCCACATATCAGCAATATCAACATTTGTTATGCTATTGGCAAACCATTCGTGACCAGATTCATGTACGATAATAAAATCAAATCTCAAACCAAATCCTGTGCCGCTTAGGTCTTTACCCAAATAGCCATTTTTAAATTTATTTCCATAAGTCACGGAGCTTTGATGTTCCATACCCAAATAAGGAACTTCAACTAATTTGTAGCCATCCTTATAAAAAGGGTAGGGACCAAACCAATATTCAAAAGCCTCTAACATTTTTGGCACTTGTTTAAATTGATTCTCAGCTTTTGTAAGGTTGTAAGGTAAAACATAATAATTGCAAACTAAAACACCCTTTTCTCCCTGATATTTTTCTGAAAAATGACTATAATCAGCAATGTTAATATTTATTCCATAATTATTTATAGGATTAATAACTTTCCAATGATAAGTTTTGGTTCCATCATTATTATCTATCGTTTTAACTAATTTCCCATTTGAAACATCCATCAAACCTTTAGGGGGCGTTATTATAATATCTGCACCTTCTTCAGGTTCATCATACATATGATCTTTACAAGGCCACCATATACTGGCACCATCTCCCTGGCAGGAAGTTGCGATAAAGCCCTTTTTTTCTTCGTCTTTATCCCATGTAAAACCACCGCTCCATGGCGGGTTTAGACTTTCAATTGGTTTTCCCTCAAAAGCTATTGTGATTTCATTTTTTCTACCAATTTTTTGTTCTTTAATAAGTTCAATAAAATAAGCATTACCATTCCTTTTAAATGACAGTTCATTACCATTTTGAAGAACTTTAGTGATCTTCATAGGTTCCTGCAAATCAATTTGCATTAGTTTTTGATTATCTAATACTTCATATTTAATAGTATTTGAACCTGAAATGTATTTTTGTTGATCATCAACTTTTACATTCAAATTATAATGTAAAAGGTTCCACCAAGCCCTTTCTTTAGTTATAGAACCCCTTAAAGTATCTTGATGTGTGAATGTTTGAGAATTAATATCAATTTGAGAAAATATTGATAAAAAAGCCAATAAGAAAAATGTATGTTTCATTAAAATAAAAATAGTTTTGATAAAAGTAATCAAATTAGATAATACGTTAATATTATTTTATTCAAATTATCTTATTGTAATAGATAATTCTTTAATTCATCATAAGTTTCAATAAAAGTAGCCTCTTTTGTTTTGTTGATCACTTTGTTTATTTGTTCAGGATATTCAATATTTATATCTATAACAGATTCAACAACATCTAAAAACTTTACAGGATGTGCGGTTTCCAGAAAAATTCCCTGAAAATCTTCCGATTGATCTTCTAAATATTTTTTCAATCCTAAATAACCAACAGCACCGTGAGGATCAGTAATGTAATTACTGTTTTTATAAATTTTGAGCATTGCTTTTTTAGTTTCTTTATCTGTAAAAGAGTAGGAACTAAGAGATTTTTTTAAAGTTAAAAGATCATTTTTATAAATTTCCAGTATTCTGATAAAATTACTTGGATCACCTACATCCATTGCATTTGAAATAGTTTGTTTTGATTTCAAAGGAATATATTTTCCCGATTCTAAATAATTTGGTACCACACGATTAATATTGGTAGCAGCGACAAAATGATGAATTGGTAAACCTAATTGCTTTGCCATCATGCCCGCACAAATATTGCCAAAATTCCCACTGGGAATTGAAAAGATCATTGCCTTATTTTTATGCTTTAGTTGTTGGTAAGTAAAAGCAAAATAGAACATCTGAGGTAGCCATCTGGCCACATTGATTGAATTTGCCGATGTAAGCTGAATTTTATCGGTAATATCTTTATCCAAAAAAGCATTTTTAACCATATACTGACAATCATCAAAAGTACCTTTAACTTCAAGTGCTTTGATATTATTGCCTAATGTGGTTAATTGTTTTTCTTGTACGTTACTTACTTTACCACTTGGATATAAAATCAAAACATTTACACCTTTCGCGCCTAAAAAACCACTGGCAACAGCCCCACCCGTATCCCCGGAAGTTGCAACAAGAACAGTTATTTCATTGTTATTGTCATTATTAAAGTAAGATAAACATCTCGCCATAAATCGTGCACCAACATCTTTAAACGCCATGGTAGGACCGTTAAATAATTCTAAGCTTGATATATCTTTTTCAATTTCAATTAGTGGAAAATCAAAACTTAAAGTATCAGCGATGATCTCTTTTAGTACATTTTCAGGAATTTCATCACCAACAAATTGTGAGATCAATTCAAAGGCAATTTCATTTTTAGAAAAGTTTTCAATATTATCAAAGAATTCTTTGGGTAATGGATTTATTTTTTCCGGAAAATACAAACCTTTATCAGGCGCAATTCCTTTAACAACTGCATCCTGAAAAGAAACCTTTGGGGCTTTATGATGTAAACTGTAATAGTTCATGGTTTTAGTACTAAGATTTTAGTATTGAGAATTGAGTAATAATAAAAATAGTTTATTAATATTTAAGAATACTACCATTGATAAATGTTAATGAATACTAATTATTTTTATTCCTTCCGAATTAATTTCTGATATATAAATATTAAAATCAATATCTGTTTTTTGATAAATTGATTTGATTGTATCTGCAACATATTCAGCAATTTGCTTTCCTCTACTAAATGTAAATATTGAAGGACCTGAACCGGAAATACCTCCACCCATAGCTCCTGCTTTTAAAGCACTTTTCTTTATATTTTCAAATTCAGGTATTAGTTTTGAACGGTATGGCTCAACAATATGATCGGTTAGTGAATTAGCAAATAAATTGTAATCTTTGGTATGTAAAGCATGGACTAAAGATCCTACGTTTGCCCATTGTTTAATTGCATCATCTAATTTAATTTTATTGGGTAAAATAGCTCTTGCATCAGCAGTTTTAATTTCAATTTGAGGGTGAATAATTGTTGTGTATAAATTATCTAATAAAGGTAATTCAATTATTCTTAACGGATCAGTATCTTTAACCAATGTAAATCCACCATAAATTGCAGGTGCAACATTATCGGCAATTGGATGACCGCATGCCAATTCCTCACCTTTACGTGCAAATTCAACCAATTCTAATTTTGAAAAAGGTTTGTTTAACAATTCGTTTATGGCAAAAACTACTCCGGCTGCACTTGCAGCACTGCTGCCAATACCACTTCCGGGTTTGATATTTTTATAAATTTCAATTTCGAAACCAAAATCTAAATTCTTATTATATTTTCTTAATAATGCCAAAGCAGCTACACCAGCTACATTTTTATGGATATCCATTGGTAGTTCTTCACCAATTATTTTGGTAATATTTATACCTTTATTCTGTGTTTTTCTGACAATCATTTCATCACCAACACTTTCCATGCAACATCCCAGCACATCAAATCCACAGGAAATATTGGCAATAGTAGCCGGGGCAAATATTTTAATTTCGTTCATTTTGTTATTAGATTTCTGATTTTGAGTTTTACGAAATTACAAAACATTATTTATTTCCTGTTCTGATGATATCTCCAAAAATACCTGAAGCAGTAACTTCAGCACCTGCACCAGCTCCTTTTATAATCAGAGGTTGATCTTTATAACGATTGGTGAAGAATAATACAATATTATCTTTCCCGTCTAAATTATAAAATGGATGATCCTTAGCGATTTGTTGTAAGCCAACTTTAGCTTTTCCATTTTTATAGGATGCAACATATTTTAAGCGACAATCATTTTTGTTAGCTTCACTAAGCAAGTTGTTAAAATGTTGTACTTCTAATTTCAAAGTTTCCATAAAATCAGCTATACTCTTCGCTTTTAATGATGATACAGGTAAAAAAGATTCGTTTTCAATATCATCCAATTCCATGATCTTCCCACTTTCACGCACTAAAATTAATATTTTACGCATTACATCTACACCACTCAGATCAATTCTTGGGTCAGGTTCTGTATATCCCTCAACTCCTGCCTGTTTAACAATTTCATAAAATGAAGAATTTTTATCAAAATTATTAAAAATAAAATTTAAACTTCCTGAAAGCACGGCTTGTATTTGAGAGATTTCATCACCTGAAGCAATTAAATTATTTAAGGTGTCAATTATAGGTAAACCTGCACCAACATTGGTTTCAAACAAAAAGGAAGCATTGTAATCTCGAGAGTATTTTTTTAAATTCTTATAATTTTCATAAGCTGATGAACAAGCAATTTTATTACAAGCAACTACTGAAACACTATCTTTTAGGTATTTAGGGTATTGTAAAGTTATTTCGCTATTAGCGGTATTATCAATAAAAACACTATTTCTCAGGTTTAATTTTTTAACCCTATTATAAAAAGCATCAATATTAGCCTTTACACCTTTTTTAGACAATTCAGTTTCCCAATCGAAGAGATCTAAACCTTCTGGCTCAAATAACATTTTTCTAGAATTTGAGATTGCAATTACACGCATATTTATATGTTGGTGTTCTAATAAATATTTTTGTTGTCGCTTAATTTGATCCAATAACTTACCACCGACATTACCAATACCAACCACAAACAGATTTAATAGTTTAATCTGATCTTCAAAAAATGCTGCATGTAAGGTGTTTAATGCCTTTTTAACGTTGTATTTGGAAATTACTGCCGAGATATTTTTTTCAGTAGAACCTTGTGCGATAGCTCTGATATTTACATTGTTATTTCCAAGTTCACTAAACATTTTACCACTGATTCCCTGGTGCGATTTCATATTATCGCCAACCAGAGCGATAATTGCCAGATCATTTTCAACGATTAGTGGATCGACTTTATGTTGTAGCATTTCAAATTCAAATTGTTTATCAATAGCTTGCTTTGCACTTTCTGCTTCAGAAAGATCAATTGCCAAACAAATAGAGTGTTCACTTGATGCTTGAGTGATAAATTTTACATTTATTTTTTCTAATGACAAGGCTTCAAATAAACGTTTTGAAATACCCGGAACACCAACCATACTGTTACCTTCTAAAGTTAATAATGCAATATCTTCAATATGTGTTATTCCTGTTACAATTGATTTCTTGTCATTTGCGTTTTCGGAGATTAGAGTCCCATCATCTTTTGGTGCCAAGGTATTTTTTATTACAATAGGAATTTTTTTATCTAATACAGGTTGAATAGTAGGCGGGTAGATCACTTTTGCACCAAAATGTGATAATTCCATTGCTTCCTGATAGGAGATATTTTTTATTGGTTTGGCTTGTTTAACCAATTTAGGATTTGCAGTAAACATACCACTTACATCAGTCCAGATCTCTAAAATTTCAGCATTTACTGCATTTGCAATTATAGCAGCTGTAAAATCAGAACCACCCCGGCCTAAAGTAGTTATTTCACCATTTTTATTTGATGCAATAAAACCTGGTAGAACGACTACATCAGAATCAAAATTATTAAAATATGATTGGATATTTTGGTAAGTTTTGTGATAATTTACTCCGGCATTTTCAAAATTAGTATCAGTTTTAATCAATTCACTACTGTCTTTTAATTCTACATTCATACCATAATCTTTCATTGCTTCAGCTATTATAAAAGAAGAAAGGATTTCGCCAGTACTAACAATTTTTGCATGTGATTTTGGTGATAGATCATTCAGAATAAATACGCCATTTAAAGTATTTTTTAATTGATCCAACTGATCTTTAATAAACGCTTTACGATCTTTATTGTTTTTAAATAATACTTCAGCCGTAACTAAATGCTTTTGCTCAATTTTATTGAATACATTAATAAATTCTTTATCACCACTAACTGCTAATTCTCCTGCTTTGATCAATAAGTTAGTAATTCCGCTCATAGCCGAAACCACAACAACAGTTTTTTTGTTTTTATCTGAAATGATTTGGATTACTTTTTTAATGTTATTTGCAGAACCAACTGAAGTCCCACCAAATTTAGAAACAATCATTTTGTAATTTTTTAGATTAAATATTTATTCAAGGAAATCTATTTGTTTAATAATATTAAACCAGATCTATAGTAACGGATATTAACATAGTGAAAACCCCAATGGGGTTGTAGTTGTTGTATATGTAGAAGTAAAAACCATTGTAAAACACCTTCCAAACAACAAATATATATTATTTTTTTAATTGATAAATAATTAATTCATTTTTTTATAATTTATATGAATAATGTTCATTTTATTAAAATAATCTAAAATTTAAGTGATATTTATTAGTATTATTTAAAATCAAAAATCCTATCTAATGTTCAATTAAAATGAGCTGTTTTTCAATTATTTAGTTATATTTTTTTATATTTGGTAATTATCTAAATAAATTACTAACCTGTTTATCTTAATGATAGACCTTAAATATTTTTGTTATGT
>JAOZVI010000221.1 GCA_029938265.1 Flavobacteriaceae bacterium
CGCAAGTTATACACTTTATAATAATGATACCAAACAAAGAGAGATTGATTCTTTGTTAAAAGCCATGAATGAATTAAATATGGAAAAAGGATATATTTATACCTATAATGAAAAAGAAGAAATTGAAATAGGAGGTAAAAAGATTACAATATTACCTTTTTGGTTAGTTGCTTTAGGTGATTGATAGACAAAGAGATATCATTCCCTTACGTGGTGATGGATAGAGTACAATGACCTTTCAGCGTTGCAAACCTGAAAGAGTCAAGGATAGTTTAAAATATTAGGGCTTGAATTTACCGGTATCAATATAATAATTGATAAAAAAATATAAAAACAATTCTTTCAATGAAATTAGAAAAAATCGTTAATGACACTATTAAAAAATTAAAAGAGGAACTTTCTCCTGTTGAACTTGCTTATGGAGAAATTATTTTTAACAATGGTAAATGCCAGATCTTATCTCAGTCTTCAATGATTATTGAATTGATCGTTGAACTAGATGATCAAAATACAGAGGAATATGTTTTAAAAATAGAAAATGAATCTGTTTTTTCATTTAAAAATAATACAATAAATGAATGGGAAAGATATTCCTATGCATGTTTGTTGCAGGTGAATAATGAACTCCATTTGTTAGATCATAAGGAACAGGTTGAACATAAAAAATATTCTAGGGAAGGGATGATCAAACGTGTTTTAAATGAACGTAGAATGCGTGCAAATAGAGCCGAATACAGAATTGAATGGGCTGATAACATTTATGGTGACCATATTTTAACCAATGAAAGAGGTGTAAAATATACGGTGTTCCTTAGAGATTTCAAAAATGAAATCGGGTATAGCAATAGTTTGGATGCGGAATTTAATAAACTGGGAACAACCAAGCATATCATGTATGCTTTTAATGAGTTAAAAGAAAGGAAAAGTTTATATAAACGGCTTAAAAAGAGTTTTCCGTTCATTGAGATTTTTACGGATCCGTTAAACGATTATAAGATCACCTGGTATTATCCAAAAGAATTACCCATGGAAGAACAGCTGATCATATCAAGATTCTTTAAGGACACTACATTTGTTGATGATGATAAACTGGATTCATTTCTTGAATTTATTAATGAGGCGGAAAAATTTAGTTTGATAAAAATAAGACCGGAGGTTTATAGTAAACTGGAACGGTATTTTGAAAAGAAGATGTTGAATGATCTTTCTGCTACCCGAGAACTAAATTTCAGTCTTGTAAATGCCGATCTGTTCGATTATCAAAAAGAAGGGATTTCCTTTGTGCTTTTTAAAAAGAATGCCATTATTGCGGATGAAATGGGCTTAGGAAAAACTATCCAGGCCATTGGAACAGCAGTTTTGAAAAAAGAAATTTTTGATTTTAAAAAAACACTGGTGGTTTGTCCGGCATCATTAAAAGAGCAGTGGAAGGATGAGATAGAAAAATTTTCAAACGAAAATGCGATTATCATTCAGGGTACCCCTGATGAAAGAGAGGAGCAATACAAAGGTGACACCTTTTTCTTTATCACCAATTATGAATCAGTGATCAGAGACAGGTTGGTGATCAATAAAAATAATTTTGATTTTATAATTCTGGATGAGGCACAACGTGTAAAGAATTACGAAACCAAAACAGCCAATACACTTAAAAGGATTGAATCATCACATAAACTTGTCATCACCGGAACTCCCATTGAAAACAAACTGATTGATATTTATTCGATCATCAATGTAATAGATCCTTATTATTTTGGACCCTTATGGGAATTTTCTTATCAGCATTGTTTGTTTGATCCTGAAAAGCCAAATAAGATCAATGGATATTATAATTTAAAGAATTTAAATAAGCGGCTTTCGGATATCATTATTAGAAGGGAAAAAAGAAAAGTTCTTGATCAATTACCAAGTATACAACAAATAGATATACCGGTAAATCTTTCCCCTTTACAATCAGATCTACATGCTTCTTATGCAAGAGGATTGGTTCAGATCGTTAGTAAAAAATTTTTAACACCTTTTGATTTGCAACGAATTCAAATGCTAATGACAAGTATGAGGATGGTTTGTGATTCTACTTTTTTAATTGATCCGGAAACCAATGAGTCTCCAAAATTAGAAGAACTAAAACATATTCTTTTTGAAAATATTGATATTGAAAATTCTAACAGAAAAATAATTATTTTCTCTGAATGGATAAAAGTACACAAACTTATTGGTAAGATGCTTCGTGATCACAAAATTGGATTTGTAGAATTAAACGGAAGTGTTCCGGTTAAGTTACGGGGAGAATTGATAAGAAAATTTGAAAATAACAAGCAGTATAAGATTTTTTTATCAACAGAAGCTGGTGGATCAGGATTAAATTTACAGGCTGCTGATATTTTGATTAATTTTGAACTTCCGTGGAATCCTGCAAAGAAGAATCAAAGAATAGGAAGAATTGATCGACTAGGACAAAAAAGTAAAAAATTAACGGTATTTAATTTAATTACACGAAATTCTATTGAACAACAAATTGCTTCAGGACTTTTGGTAAAACAAAGTCTTTTTGATGGTGTTCTGGGAGACGATACACATAAAGATTTTATTGATTTCACAACAAAAGGACGTTCCCAATTTATTGATCAGGTGGAGGCCATGTTGTCAAATATTGAGAATGAAGAAGAGATGAGTACTACTGAATCTGAAAACTTAGATTTAGTTAATAAAATGGAAGAAGTGATTGACAAAGAGAAAAATACGATTAATTTGTCCGGTGATATTTTAGATGAGGATAGTTCAGATGGTAAAAGTAAAAAAATAAATAAAGAAGAATCTATCAAAAAATTGGAAGAAATGAAAACTGTGATGAAAACTGGAATGAATTTTTTGGCAGGGATGTATAAAATGTCCACCGGAAATGAAATTGGGATGGAAGATCAAAAACTTGATATAAATACAGAAACCGGGGAAATTACCATGAAGTTTAAGCTTCCGGTTTAAAACTTGGAGGAATAGCGTATAGAGAAATTGTGATGGAGAGATTTAG
>JAOZVI010000222.1 GCA_029938265.1 Flavobacteriaceae bacterium
TTATTACAATGCCTTTTGATGATTTTAAACAATTTATAATAAAAAAAGAAGATGAACAAAAAAGAAGGAGTAAAAGATGTTAATTAAAACAGAACAACAATCTATTGATGTTTATTTTGCAGATACAGATCATGCATCTCAGAGTGGAATAAAAAAACTTTTACGTGGTGTTGATGCATATTTGAAAGCTGACGAGAAGAAAATGTATTATGAAGAAAAAGGTCATTTTATAATTGGTTCTGGAGTTGATATAATGCTCACACAAGGAGATGAAGAATTTGATGATGAATTTTTTATAGGAACTGATGATAAGCCTAGTGGTAAAACTCTAAGTATTCTCCATAACATATTTGATACTTTTACTGAAGATATGACTCAAAGATTTATCAATAGACTTAGATTTTCTCATATTCTTGATAATACAATTCTTGAAGTTGCTGGCAATCATGAATATCAAAAAAGATGGAGTAATGATTCAGTATTGAAATCAATAAGGAAACAAGCTGATTATTTTAATCAACTTTGTATGTCCAATGGAAAACAAATAATCACATTGGAAGATTATGAATTGATGAGTAGAATTGCTAGTAGCTTTCAACAATCTAAATGGTCTTATTTATTTGATGACACACATAGTAGTAAAAATGTTGATATATATTATCAACTTCCTATTTATAGTACTATTAACGGTATTAAAACAAAGGCGTTGTTAGATATTGTACTTGTTGATCACAAAGCTAAACTCATTATTCCTTTTGATATTAAAACTACTGGATTTCCTGTAAAAGATTTTCATTATTCTGCTAAAAAATTCAGATATGATATACAAGCAAGTTGGTATATAGAACATCTTAGACATTGGAAAGAATTAAATCCTATAATATCAAATTATGAAATTTCAAGATTTAATTTTTTAATTGAAAGTAGTATTAATCCAAAAAATACATGTTTATTTCATTGTTCTTCTGAATTTATAAGTATTGGTAAATCAGGTAGAAAAACTGTGTATGGTGCTAAATACAATGAAAATAATGTACTAAATGTTCATACTGAAATTCAAAAAGAAGTTTATGGTTGGGAATATGCTTTAGAGTTATTTAATTGGCATCTTGAAAACGGATTTGAAATAGACAGAGAAATAAAAAACAATAATTATATATTTAAATTAGAATGGAAATAAAAAATAATAGGATTATTGAAAATAAAACATACTTGTATCTTACTCCTGTTATTTCTTATTATGGTAAAGATCTTAGTATTCGTTTGGGTAAAATATTTAAACATGCTATTGGAATTGGAGATTCTATAATGCCACTTAACTATGTTTCAAATAATACTATTTTTATATTATTTAAAACGGATTTAGTCAATGTTATAATGCATGATTTTATAATATGGTTCAGAAAACAATCTTATTATGTTACTGATTATGCATTTGATAATATAAAAACAGGCAATAAACACATGATTGTTTTAAAAAT
This sequence comes from Flavobacteriaceae bacterium, assembly GCA_029938265.1. Lineage (GTDB taxonomy): Bacteria > Bacteroidota > Bacteroidia > Flavobacteriales > Flavobacteriaceae > Namhaeicola. The sequence goes on from JAOZVI010000222.1 coordinate 1,482, forward strand.
ACCTAATAAATATTATCAAACAATGACTAATTTCAAATTAGGTAAATATAGTGGAATGTATAATCAATCTGAAATTAAAAAGTTTTTTAAAATTAATAGTAATACTTTTAATGTATTGACAAGAGAAAAAGAAACCTTGAAAAAATATGTCGATGAAATTAATAGAGAATGGGATACTAATTTTGAGTATGAAGAATGGGATGCTGAAATAGATCATCCTCCTGTTTCCAAAGAAGAAGTATTTAATTATGAACAATAAAAAAATCAAAAAAAGTCCTACAACTGGATTTTTTTTGATTTTTTTTGACTTTTTCGAAATTATTACTCTGTTAAATTACAGCATTATATTATTCTTTTACTGTTTCAGGATATTTAAACATGAGATCAGCTTGTTTTTTTATTTCTGCTTCAGACCAAGTAGTAGTATTTCTCATTTTTTGTTTCCATTCTTCTTTTTCTTGTCTTACTGCATCATGATCTTCTTCATATTTTAACATAGCTTCAGATTTACCTGTAACTTCAAACATTCTATCAATAATAGTTTTATTATATCGTTCTTTTGATGATGTGGGTTGTCCAAACCAAGGAGTACCATTTATTTCTCCAATGATTTTTGCAAAATCATTATCATAATCACCTCTGTTTTCAAACATTCCTGCATATTTTAAAACAGATGGTGTCATTAATCTTGCTCCCGCTTTTCCTACTCTTGTTCTTCCTTTATTATCTCCAGATATTAATGTATCACGTCCATCAGAATTCACTGTTAAATACATAAAATTTAATATTTCTAATACTTTTTTCAAATATGGACCACTTATAAAAAATTGAATTGTAGCTATTGGATTTGAAGGTGCTAAAAAATCTGTAGTTAACATCATTATTTGATTATATACAAAAGTACTTTTTGCTTTTTTTGCTGCACATTCTGCATCTGAATCCATATTTGTACATTTGAAATATGCAGATTGTAAAAGATTTAAAGCAATAGCATTTAATAAATAACTCATATTAGTAGCTATGGCTTTCATATCTCTTGCTACTTCTTCTGCAACACCCAAGTTAGGTGTTCCTATCCAATCTGCTTTATCAGCACCTCTAAAACGATTTATATGCCTATTTATAAATACAGAACCAAGTAATCCAATTGTATTTACAGATTGTTTTACTAAATTCATATCAGATTTAGGATTTCTACTTGATAACATTCTGATAGCTATTGCTGCTCCTATTAATGCTCCAGCAGCAGGACCTGCTATTGCACCTAAAAAGAAAGCAGCAGTTCCAGCACCTATAAATCCCATTGGAGTAGTAATATTTCCATAAATAGATTTTTTTCTTCTAGTTCCTGCCATTAAATTTAATCCAGAACCTAGTCTTCCTGCCATATTTTCACCCATCCAAGTACCAAAAGTAAATAAATAAGCTGCTACACCATCTTTTGCAGCTATACCACCCATATCAGAATAATCACCATGCACACCAATATTAGCATCTGTAGCAGCAATATGAAAAGCATTTAAGCAAAAATT
>JAOZVI010000223.1:0-2050 GCA_029938265.1 Flavobacteriaceae bacterium
AAAACTTACAATATGCATGGTACCATACAAATTTTAGTGAAGCATTTGGTTTAAGCGCTTTGTTTTTAAATAATGGTATGCAATATAAAACATACGAAATTGATGAAAGAAAAAATGCTTACAGCCAAACCATGGGTGCGCGGTTGACTTACAATAAGAACAAATTCAATATAGATGGAGCCTCTTATTTTCAAACCGGAAATACTCCTGACGAAAATGATAAAGTAGATCTATCAGCTTACTATTTTACAGTAAATGCCAAGTTTAAAATTACAGATAATTTTACAGCAGGAGCCGGAATTGAGGTTTTATCTGGTAATGACCAAGATAGTAGCAGTTCTGATGACAATGCTTTCAAACCTTTTTACGGAACCAATCACAAATTTAATGGATGGATGGATTATTTTTATGTAGGAAGTCACATGAAAAGCGTTGGATTAACCGATATCAACATTCCTCTGATCTATAAAAAAGGTAAATTCTCTGCTGTACTGATCCCTCATTTCTTTTATGCTCAGGGAAAAGTATATGATCAAATAAACAGAAAAGATGCAGATGATTATCTGGGTACTGAAATTGATTTGGCTCTGGGATATAAAGCATATAAAAGTGTAATGTTTAATATTGGTTATTCTCAAATGTTAGCAACAGACACCATGGCCTTATTAAAAGGTGGTGATGCCAATGAAACGAATAACTGGGCATGGGTAATGGTTACTTTTAAGCCTAATTTCTTCAAGCATAGTTTCAAAAAATAGATTTAGTTAGTTATTATTTCCGGTGTTTATTTACTAAAAAATATAGTAGATTTGTACCGGATTTTATATTAAGCAAAATAATGAAAAAAAAAGCTCCCTATTATAAAGAAACCGGTAAAGAAGTATCGGTATTTGATCACTCATATATTAACAAAATTCCATTTTTGTTAAAAGGCCCTACCGGAACAGGCAAATCACGCTTTATCGAATATATGGCATATCAATTAGATAAAAATTTAATTACAATTTCATGTCATGAAGAAACTTCTTCTACTGATCTAATAGGAAGGTATATTATAAAAGGTGCTGAAACTATCTGGCTTGATGGCCCTCTTACCCGAGCAGTTAAAGAAGGCGCAATAATCTATCTAGATGAAATTGCCGAAGCAAGGCCAGATGTTATTGTTGCCATACATTCATTGACCGACCATAGAAGAGAACTATTTATTGATAAATTAGGTGAAGTTGTAAAAGCACATCCTGATTTTATGTTGGTCGCCTCTTTTAACCCGGGTTATCAAAGAGGATTTAAAGAATTAAAACCTTCTACTCGTCAGCGATTTGTTGCCATTAGTTTTGCTTATCCTGATGAAAAACTGGAAGCCGAAATATTAGTCAATGAAACCGGAATTGAACACGGAACTGCTAAAAAACTGGTGAATATTGCAAATAAAATTAGAAACCTTACTGAACTCGGTTTAACCGAAACTGTTTCTACCCGATTGCTCGTTGACGCAGCAAAACTAATTCATAGTGGATTACCTAAGCGTTTATCGGTTGAAGTAGCTGTTGTAGAACCCCTAACTGATGATCTGGAAATAACTGAAGCATTGCGCGATTTGTGCAATTTATTGATCTAAAATTTTACTTTTTGCTTTAAACTTTAAAAATTTTACTTATTCCTCTTTCACTCATTCCAATGTGTAACAGGTAAATAGTTATTCTTTAGATATTCTTTATACTTTTCTTCCTTTCTATAAGGATCTACTTCTTTACGACTATTGAATAAATTAATAAGAATAATATTCTTCTCTTTATCCAGATAATAATACATAGAATCTCTCTCGTTTAATATTGCAAATATCAATGCTTTTTCAAAAAAATTCAATGTGTGTTTATTTAAAATCTCTCGAACACCTTTAACATCTCCTTTTTGTGCTAAAACCAAAGACTTAAAATTATATTGATCCTTCATTAAAGAATCATTTAATATTTCCAGCGCAGCATTATAATCTTTAAAATAATAACCTTAAATCCGCAACGACTTATTAAGAAAACGAGTTAAATAACTG
>JAOZVI010000223.1:2060-3010 GCA_029938265.1 Flavobacteriaceae bacterium
ATAATCTTTAAAATAATAATAGTAATAAAATAAACCAATTAACTCTAACTGGTCACTCATAGAATTTTTATAATTGTCATTATTCATTAATTTTTCTGCTTCTTTAAATTTTTTACCTTCTAATAAAGCACTTAGATAAGATATTACATTTATATAATCTGTTGAATCTAACTTATAAGCTTTTTTAGTATATTTTATAAAGTTGATATCATCATTTAATATTACATCATAGGCATCACCTAATGTTCTATAAATATATGCATTTTGAGGATCCTCTTTGATTGCTTCATGAAAGTATTTTATTGCCTCAGACCAATCCTTTTTTTCAAAACTTATTTTTTTTGCCTTATTTTTAATTAAGTCATTTTGAATGTTAATTTTAATTTGATCTGAAAATAATGAATTTTTATTATTATAAAATTCTTCGGCTTCTACTATTTTTCCATTAAATAGTAGAATATCAATTTTGAGTTTATTTGTAAGTGGCGAAAATGGATCTAATTCAGCAGCTCTATTAATATGATACAAACTTTTATTCAAATCTCCTGATCGCCCATGATAAAAATAAACAGCAATATTTCTATGCGCTACAGCATCATTTGAATTTAATTCTAAGGCTTTTTCAAAATTCTCTTTGGATTCTTCTGATTTATTATCATAAATATTTAACATTCTTTTATTTAACATTCCTTTTGCAGAATAAGCTTTGGCTGAATTTGGATCGATCAACAAAGATTTATCAATTAATTGCTTTACTTTTATCAAATTCTGATTCCAGCTATTCATATCTAACGTACGATTATAAATATAAGATAAAGCCATCTCAGTATAAGCATCTGCAAAATTTGGATCAAGATCAATTGCCTGTTGGTAAAGATCAATGCTAAGATCAAAATCTTCTTTTGTTCCATTTTCTGCAAAACTTCGTGCTCTTAATAATAATTCATAGG
>JAOZVI010000224.1 GCA_029938265.1 Flavobacteriaceae bacterium
ATAACCGCAGAACCGGGAGAATCACATTATCTCATCAATAATTATGAAGAGCGTGCTGAAGCTGTTTTTATGCTTGCTCCGGTTCAGTTGGCAGATAAGGTAGAAGTGGAAGATTAATCTATCGGAGGATCTAATATGGCAGATTTGGACAATATCAAAGAAACAAAGAAGTTCAGCCCGGATAATCCTCAGAATGCCCAGGGCTTTCATGTAAAGGGATGCAGCAATTATGGCTGGGGGATGAAAACACGCTTGTCGAATATTTTTAATCCGAAGAGCGGCAGAACTCTTATGCTCGCTTTTGATCATGGTTACTTCCTTGGACCGACTTCAGGACTCGAACGAATTGACCTGACAATTCCGCCCCTGGCTCCTTATATCGATGTTTTCATGGGAACCAGAGGAGCACTGACAGCTTGTATCGAACCGGGTCTGCTTAACGGCAAAGCCGTTGCATTGCGCTGTTCTTCAGGATCTTCAATTCTGAATGATGATTTGAGTCATGAGCTTGTCAGTGTCGATATCAATGAAGCTGCCCGATTAAACGCCAGTTGTATGGCAGTTCAGGTATTCATCGGCTCGGATGGACAGAAACAGTCCATTGAGAACATCTCAAAGCTTATCGATACCGGGAATGCTGCCGGGATTCCGACAATGGGTGTCGTTGCGGTTGGAAAAACGATGGAAAGGACAACGAAGTATTTCCAGCTTGCAACAAGAATGATAGCGGAGTTCGGCGCACAAATAGTCAAGTGTTACTACTGTGATGATTTTGAAACTGTAACAGCGGGTTGTCCTGTGCCTATCGTTATCGCCGGTGGCAAGAAACTTCCGGAAAAAGATGCTTTGGATATGTGTTACAACTCCCTGCAGCGTGGAGCCGCCGGAATCGATATGGGGCGGAATATTTTCCAGTCGGAAGCGCCTGTTGCTATGGTGCGGGCCGTCAGATCGATTGTTCATGACGGGATTACATCGGATCAGGCATATGAGATGTATCAGGATATCAGGAAATAGGGGTTTCTTTTCCTGATTGAATAAGATCTGATTGCGCCAGAGGTCAGTTAACCGCCGGTACGAAGGTATCGAATACCGGGTAAAATTCCTCTTCCAGGACGAAACGTGCCAGGTCGAGAACGGGAATCCCGACTGAATCGATGAGGGCTGAGTCCGAAGTGGCGATGAAATCGATATCCGCATCTTTGAGAGCCCGATCTCCTGATGGAGCGATACCAACGTCGGCCCTTACGCCGGAACAGACATTCAGTTTTGATTCCAGGTAAGCGGCGTGATCCCGGCTGTGGGAAATCGGGGCATCGAAAACGATGTAAAGTTCCGTTGCACCCAGCCGAAGCAGGGCATCGGCTGTGAGGTTAAGGGATCGTTCCATTACATCCCGGTCGTGAATCCTGCCGTGGAGGGCGCCGATGTCCCGGATAATGCCGTCATCAGCCTCGAACACCGGGATTCCGGAGATGTAGTTGGCGACTGTGAGTACTACGTTGTGCCCGTCGATTCCGAGTCTGCCGCCGGCGGCATTGTCGGGCGGGATGATGAGATCCCGGCGCCGGGCGGCGGCTTCCGAGGACGTGACACCGCGGTAGAGCATCTGTCTATCAGCTTTGCTCAGCCGATGCCTGTCCCCGACAATTTTGATCGATGCGGTCTGCGGGTTGTCATCCGGCGTTTCTACTGACCCACCTCGGCAGGCGAACTGTACCACCCCGTCTCCAGAGCTTTAGTCTTACCTCGGCGCGTCGGCCGCCGTCAAGGATTTTGTTGTCATCATGAAGCTATTCATCCGGAAACTCTTGCCCTCAATAACCAGCTTGACCGCTCGGTGAACCAGCCGGTCCATAGCAGCGCTTCCCATCAGGGGGTTGTCGAAAACCATGGGCCATTCAGCAAAATCCCGGTTGCTGGTTATCACAATCGGGCGCCGCTCATAACGGGCTGATATGATCTGGTAGAGGTCTTCCTGGGAGAGCTCTGAAAGGCCCTGGAGGCCGAAGTCGTCGAGGATTAGAATCACGATGTTGCAGAGCTGGTTGTACCTCCTGCGGTAGCTTCCGTCAGCGCGCCCGGCGTGAAGCCAGTCGAGCATTTCGTTGGTGTTTCGGTAGAGCACATCAATGCCTCGAAGGCAGGCTCCAATACCCAGGGCTTGGGCCAGGTGTGACTTGCCCACGCCACTTGGCCCGACCAGAAAAATGTTGTTTCGTTTTTCCACAAACAGACCGGTTGCCAGCTCCCGAATGGTGGGTTGGTGGATCTGGGGGTTAAAGCTGAAGTCGAAGGTTTCAAGGGTTTTGGACGGGTCCATACCGCTCCGGGCCAGGCGCAGGGTGAGACCCTTGGCATCCCGTCGTTCCACCTCGTCGCAAAGCAGAGTCAGCAAAAATTGAGTGTAATTCCATTTGCCTTCCATCGCTTCGGTGAGCCGGAGGTTAGGTGTCTCCAGGATGCCTGAGAGTTTGAGGCGAGTGAGTTTTGGACGTAGGGCGGCCATGTTATCCACAAGAAACCTCCACGGTGTTCTCTTGTGCCTCGTCATCGAAATATCCAAGCTCCCGCTGAAAGCGATAATCCGGTGGCGAGGTCTTCCTGGGTGGGAGAGAGCCCTCGGATTCCAGGTGACCAAGGAGAATCTTTTTCACATCCTTGTAGCGGGTTGCTTTGAATTCGAGGGCCCGTTTACACGCCAGGTTCAGGCGATCTCTACCGTATTCTTTGGCCAAGTGACATAAGGAGCGTACGCTCTGGATTCCATCAATCCCCTGCCGATTGAAGATGGCCCGGCTCATCTTTAGAACATCATCCCCTATCTTGGCGGACCAACTCAGAAGAGTCTCTTCATTCTGACGGCATACCTGGTCGACACCCGGCGGTGCGTGGTGGTCGCTTCTCTTGATTTCCCAGTTATGCACAGCTCGAATATGCCGCGCTATTTCCTTCTCATGAAGATAGATAATGAGGATATTCAAGTCGGCAAA
>JAOZVI010000225.1 GCA_029938265.1 Flavobacteriaceae bacterium
TTCGCGAGTTGGATGGCTCCGTCGCAACAATCCGGAGGGCTCTGGAAACTGCCGGTGTGCTGGAAAATACCATCTTCATCTTTATGTCGGACAACGGCCCGCACTATGGCGGCAGCACCGGCGGCTTGAAGGGCAAAAAAGCGACGGCTTGGGAGGGGGGCGTGCGCGTTCCATTCATTGTACGGTACCCGGCAGCGTTTGCGGGCGGGCAGGTGGTGGCAACGCCCCTTTGGTCGCTCGATATTTTTCCGACGCTGTTGGAACTCTCCAACATCCCGGCACCGGAAGGCGTTGTTCTGGATGGCGAAAACATCACCGGTTTTCTGAAGGGCGAAACAACCGCCCACGGGCCCGTCTTCAGCGCCCACAACGAGAAAATCATCACGATCCGACAGGGCGACTGGAAGCTCTATCTCCATGAGCCCCGCTACGTCTCGAAGCGGGACCTGAACCCAAACTATGTCGATCGTGTCTGGCCCAACGGCGTGACCATCCTCGGCCAGAAGGAGCAACCGACCTCCATGGACTATCCCGGCGTCGTACCCAAACCTTTTCAGAATCCGTTGCCGCTGTTTAACATCGTGGAAGATCCCGCGGAATCGACCGATCTCGCCGCGAAGCATCCGGAAATCGTCGAGCGGCTGATCACGGAATACAAACGGTTTCTTGAATCTCATGAATGATGGTGGGAGGAAAATCATGCTGGAGAAGGTAATGGAACGTGCGGGCATCGCGATGTTGGCGCTGCTGACAGGCGCTTGTCAGCACGACACGCGCGGTCCCGCGGCGGCGGACCGCGAGCTGGCCCGGCGCATCCTGATGGATGAGCGGATGGATGCGGTGGATGGCATGGGGTGCGCTTTGCTGGCTTCAGGTATGGCGGCGGGCGGGCATTATAAGGAGGTCTGGATCCGCGACCTGAATACGTTCATCGTCCCGTTGCTGGGCGAGACGCCGCACAAATCGGTTCGCGACGCGTTACTGACCTTTTTCCATTTCCAGGGCGAAGATGGAAACGTGATTGACGGATACGTTTCGAAAGAAGGCGGGAGCGAACGCTACAACTATCGTTTCGTCGATTCGAAAGCGGATCTCAAGGCGCACAAGAACACGGTGGAAACCGATCAGGAAAGTTCGCTGGTTCAGGCGGTGTGCCGCTATGTCCGGGAGACAGGAGACGTGACGATTCTTGACGAGACGGTTCGCGGGATTCCGCTTCGCGAGCGGATGGCATTGGCGTTGGATTATCTCTTCTCTCATCGTTGGTCGAAGGATCATGGTTTGATCTGGGGAGCGACGACCGTGGACTGGGGCGACGTACAACCGGAACACGACTGGGGCGTCGAGTTGGATGAAAACAGCCATCGCGCCATTGATATCTATGACAACGCGTTGCTACTCGTCGCGATCGGGGAATATCTTGAAATCGTGTGCGCGGGCGATGCCGGGGCGACCGGAAAATGGACGGGCCGTGAAGAGCGCCTGCGGGATGCGGTTCGCGATCAGCTTTGGGATGAAACCGCGATGAAATTCATTCCGCACATCTATCTGGAGGGTTCGCCTTTTCCGGCGTCGTTCGATGAAAGCGCGGTGTTTTATTTTGGCGGCACGGCCGTCGCGATGGAAGCCGGGCTGCTGGACCGCCGCGAAATCGCCGCGTCGTATGGGCACATGCGTGAGAAACTGGAGCGTTCCGGAGCCGCAACCATTGGATTGACGGTGTATCCCACGTATCCGGCGGGGGCTTTCCTAAACCCGTCCATGGCGCCGTTTTCGTATCAAAACGGGGGCGACTGGACGTGGTTCGGCGCGCGAGGGGTTCGTCAGCTCGCGGTGCATGGATTCATCCAGGAATCCTATCGCGAACTGGAACCGATGTTGGATCGCGTGTTGGAACATGACGGATTTTATGAATGGTGGACACCGGATAATCAGCCGCGGGGTTCCGCTTCGTTCAGGGGTGCCGCAGGGGTGTTGATCGAGGCGATTCGCGAGTTGCGCGAGTGGGCGGAAGATCAAGTGGACGCGCGGGAAATGCCGTCCAGAGGGAGCGTGTGATGAAGGTAACGAGAAGACAGATCACCAAGGGCGGAATGATCGGTTCCGCGTTCTCATTGATTCCCGGTCGCGTGCTGGGGGCAAACGAGAAGATCAACCTGGCTTTTGTTGGGATCGGTGGGCGCGGAGTAAGTTTGAGCCAGTCCTTCAACCAGCCGGAGCTCGTCAACATGGTGGCACTCTGCGATGTCGATCTTGGCAGCAAGTGGACGGCTAAAAGCGAAGCGCTGTTCCCCCATGCCCGGAAGTTCAAGGATTTCCGGGTCATGTTTGATCAGATGGGGAGCGAGATCGATGCCGTGGTGGTCTGCGTTCCCGACCATTCCCATTTCCCCATCACGATGGCGGCCATGGCACTGGGCAAACATGTCTATGTTGAAAAACCGTTGGCGCGCACCTTTAATGAAATCGTGCTGATGATGGATGCCGCGGAACGCCATAAGGTCGCCACGCAAATGGGCAACTATGGCCACTCGGGCGCGAACAATTTCCAATTCAAGGCCTGGAAGGAAGCGGGCATCATCAAAGACGTCACGCATGTTGACGCCTATATGAACAAGTCGCGGCGCTGGCATCCGTGGGGCAATGTGAAAGGCTTTCGCACCGGCGAAAAGATGCCCGAAACGATCGATTGGGATGTGTGGCTCGGAACGGCGCAACACCACGAATTCAGCAAAGACCTCCATTATGGAAACTGGCGGGGTTGGTATGATTTTGGAACGGGTTGTTTTGGTGATTGGGGTGCCCACATGCTCGACACCCTCCAGCGTTTCCTTGAACTGGGCCTTCCCGAAAGGCTGGTCGCGAAAAAGGTCGAGGGTTTCAATAACTTTATCTATCCGATGGCCTCCACGATCAGTTTCCAATTTCCCGCGCGCGGCAAAATGCCCGCGATGGATATCGATTGGTACGACGG
>JAOZVI010000226.1 GCA_029938265.1 Flavobacteriaceae bacterium
GAATCAGCAATCAGAAAAACATTTTAGGTAATAAAATCAACAAAATTATCCTGATTTATTACTTTAAATTCTGAATTTGGATATGATTTTATAAAAGTTTTTGGCAAATATGCTTTTGCATTTTTATTCCATTTAATCTCATAAGTAAATAGTTTTCCTTCTCTTTCTTCGATATAATCAATTTCCTGCTGACTATGTGTACGCCAAAAATATTTATTTAACCAAATGTTATTATAATGCGTATGCTTAATTCTTTCAGTAATGATAAAATTTTCCCATAAAGCACCAATATCTTGTCTTAAATTAGGAAGATTAAAATTAGCAATTAATGCATTTCGTATACCATTATCATAAAAATAAATTTTCTGAGATTTTTTTAATTCTGTTCGTAAATTTCTACTAAAAGAGCTTAGCCGGTATATTACAAAGCTTTTTTCCAGTAATTGAATATATTTTTCGATTGTTTGATTATCTAATCCAATTGTTCTGCCTAATTCATTATAAGAAACCTCATTACCAAGCTGCAAGGCCAGTGCCTGAAGTAGTTTTACGAGTTTATCAGGTTTTTTAATGTTTTGCCACATTAAGATATCTTTGTATAAATAACTATCAGATAATTGCTTTAAAATATCTTTTTCATCACCCGGATTATTTACTACATCAGGATAATAGCCATAAATTAAACGATGATGTAACAAGCGTTTTTCCTCTAATAAACCATTTTCATTTACCATTTCTGCAAAGGAAATTGGGAAAAGCATATATTCCCATTTTCTACCGGTTAATGGTTCATTTAATTTATTGGTTAAGTCAAAAGAAGATGAACCGGTTGCAATTAATTGCTTATCCTTTAGTTGATCGGTTATTAATTTAAATTTCAACCCAACATCGTTTATTCGTTGCGCCTCATCAACAATAATTATTTTATACTTGTTAAATAATACTTTAAATTGTGTTGACGACGCCTGCATAAATAATTCCCTTACATCTTGCTCATCAGCATCTAACCATAAAACATCTTTGGCTGTAAAAAGTGATTTTAGCAATGTTGTTTTACCGGTTTGACGTGCACCTATGATTATTATTGCTTTATTTTTATTAAGCTTATTTTTTATATTTTTTGATAATAACCTTTTAATCATACGATGAATTTTAATATTATAATCGCTAATATACTTATAAATATGCGATTACAATCGACAAATTTACTATTTTACCCAACCTATGGAATAAATTTTTTAGAATCTCCCGAAATAAAAATTTCTTGAAACCAACTATCTCCGAGGCAGAGCCATAGGAGTATTTCGCTGGTTTCATGCCCAATCAAGTTGAGCACATGCTTTGACATGAATGTTAAAAACCGAAATTTATTATTTAGATCCCCTTTCCCGTTTTCACGGGAATGACATAGGGATGACATTTTATAGGAACCCCGACGCAGAGCGTCGAGGAATTCTTTTCGATTAAATTCTACTCAAACTCTTCAAACCATTTTGCTAAAAAAACATCATAAACTTTATATTCATTATTTTCTTTATAAACAATTTCTTTTGTTTGAAGTGTTTTAAGGGCTGTGTTTACAGTACTTGGTGTGCTTAAATTGTATTTATTGATAAATTTTTTTGATGTGGGTTGGTTTACACCGCTATTTTTTGCAATAGCCCTTAACAGATCGTACTGTGCTTTTGGCAACAGATTTTGAAGATTTAAATAAATATAATTCCGTTCTTCTATTAACTGTTTTTTAGTCTGGATAATATCTTCTTCTATAACACGGTCTCCACTGATAAACCAAAGTTTATTGAATACATTCTGAACATAAAAAGTATAAGTATCTACCCAGTCTAACAAATCCAATACCATTTCCTTTGAAAGAAGTTTATTACTTTCTTTAAATTTTTTAAGAATAAATTTAGCATAGTCTTCTTTATCTATCCGTTCCAGTTTTAAAAAATCACTAGATTGATAAAACGGGCGGGAATAAGAAGTGAACATGGATGTTAAAATATGTTGCTGGCTTCCACTAAAGATAAAATTAACATTTTTTAAATGCTGAATATGACTTCTTAAGAATGCCTCGAAATCGTTGTTTTTATAATTAGTAATTTGTTGAAATTCATCTATAGCGATATAAATGTGCTTATTCTGACTGTCCAGATACGCTAATATTTTTGTCAGCGAATTCCTTGCCTGTTGCTCTGAATGAGGCCTTATTTCAATAGATGGAATACCGGTAACTGCATCAAATGTGATCAACGGATTGAACCTGGAGAAAAATTGTAATACCTGATCAAATAACTGTTTTGATCTCGAATTAAAACTTCTCAGCACTGCATCGGCAAGTTTATTGACAAAATCTTCGGTAGATCTGGTATTCATAATATCTAAATAAAAAGTGTGTACATTTTTATCTTTCCTTAAATTATAAAACAAATGCTTTATCAAGCCTGTTTTACCCATACGCCTTAAAGAAAGTAAAACTATATTTCTACCGTTTTCTAAAGCATTTTGTAATTGTTCTGTTTCATTTTTGCGATCACAAAAATAGATTGGAGACTTATAGGTACTAATGATAAACGGGTTGGTATTCATTTTATGTATTTTATATTACGTAATATGCGTAACGTTATTTACGTAACAAATGTACATTTTCAAATTTTGAAAAGCAAATATTTATTGGTGAAACTCTACCGATAGTTATCGGTATTTAAGGATTTTTTAAAACGAATTCAAAATTGTAAGTTGAATCCGCCTATTGGTTAGATCCTTCGACTGCATTACGTTTCACTCAGGATGACGTGCCCTTTGATTCTGATCAGTCCCGTCATATTGAGCGGAGTGCAACGGAGTCGAAATATCTGTTTATAGTGTTCTGTGTAACGATCATGAGATCCTTCGGCTTCGCTCAGCCCGCCTGCCTCTTTATCCGTCAACAGGCGTGGCAGGGATGATGTGAACGTCATCTACCATTG
>JAOZVI010000080.1 GCA_029938265.1 Flavobacteriaceae bacterium
AAACTGGTGAAACATTATTTAATATTACTTGTTGAGGAGTGGCCTTCAAGAATTTTATGTTCTAAATAAAATAAAAACTTAGTAAAACCGAGAACCCGCCTGCCGTCGTGGCAGGGTTGAGAGCTTGCTCGAAAATCACTCGGCTGCACTTAGTTTTTATAAAATTTAGGTTGTTAAATTATTGTAAGCCTTGATTTTTTTGTTTCGTTTTTTTATCAAGAAAAAAATGAAATGCCTGTCCGGCAAAAGGACATAAAAATAAATATTCCATTAAAATAACAGTAGAGTCCGATTTATTTAATCTTTTATGAGAGGTATAATAAATATATATATATTATTTTTTATAATTGCAGTTGTACTATCCAGTTGCTCATCAACTGATAAAGAACCTCCTACAGCAGGATTTTCTTTGAGTGATGAAAATCCTGATCAATGGGATAAGGTTAGTATTATTGATGATTCAAGTGAAGCACGTAGTGTTGTTTATGATGTGAGTGGAGGAGATTTCTCTATTTCTCCGAATCAAAAAAGTATCGTGTTTTTTGAAGACCATTCTTATACAATAACCCAGACTGTAACAAATAGTGGTGGTTCTGATACATCTTCAATCACTATCGAAGTTTCATCAATAAATAATAAATATATTTTGGACGGGAAAGAATTGCCTTTAAATAATTCGGCATTTTGGTATGATGCCACAGGTACGGGCGGGACAATTTATATTAGAATAATAGCTGATGTTGAAGGGGAAGAAAATCCCAACTTGATAAAATTATTTCCCGTTTCCGGGAATAACCCAATAGAAGCAACTTATGCCTGGAGTGATAATCGTGATATTGGAACTTACGATGCAGGTATGATCTATAACTGGGAAAGTGGCTATTATTTTGACTGGATTACAAAAGGTGAAAATGGACAAAATTTAACGATTGATTTGTTTTATGAAGATCCTTATGATACTGGTGATAATGCGTATATCATTACACTTCCTTCCTATAATTTAAATTATGGTCATTGGAATTTCTTAACAAATGAATTTGTGAAAGAAGGAGAGAAATCATTTTCGTTTTATTACAAAGGAAGAATCGATCCACTTGACTAGATTTACCCCAAAAATTTTAATGCTACAATGATTATAGATAGAAAAATTTATCTTCAAATTCAAATATTCTAAAACCATTTTTTAATAAGTATAAAAAAACTGATATTATGTTTGTCAGAAAAATATTTTAAATATCTTTGTGGTCAGACCTCTTACCAAATATTATATATGAAAAAACAAAAAAAATTTGTAAAGCCAGCACAATTTGCTGAACATAAAATAATCAAGGCGATTATCAATAAAGAGTGGGAAGTTGGCCAAAACCTTTTGCCGGAAAGAGAATTGGCTGAATTATTAGGGATAACAAGACCAACCTTACGTGAAGTTTTACAACGTTTGGCAAGAGATGGCTGGATAACAATTAAGCATGGAAGACCAACGATTATCAATGATTATTCTGTAAATGGCGGATTGGGAATTTTAAAATCAATGGTGAATAATAATAAGCTTTTGTCCAGTACATTGGTAAGAGACTGGCTGGAATTTAGAGTTTTAATATTACCTGATCTCGCTCTAAAAGCAATTTTGAATAATGAAGATATAATTATAAAAATGCTTGATAATGCTCCTAATTTGAATGCTACAAGTGAAGAATTTGCTCATTTTGATTGGAATCTTCAATTACTTTTAATAAAGAATAGCAATAATACCATTGCAAAAATGCTCTACAATGATCTGGCAGACATTTACTATAAAGAGTGCTCACTTTATTTTAATGATCAAAAAACAAAAATATTATCTCAGGCATATTATAATAAATTGAAAAATTCAATTTTAAGTGATAAAATAAAGATCAAAAAAAATATTAAACAAATGATGTTGATCAGTTTAAAAATTTGGGAAAGTGAAAATAAATAAAAATTAAATTATGAAACGATTTATAGAAAATTATCAAGGTGAAGAGTTTGATCTAATTGTAATAGGAGGAGGTATTACCGGGGCAACTGTGGCATACGAAGCAGCTTCACGCGGATTAAAAGTAGCGTTGGTAGAAAAATCAGATTTTGGTTCGGCAACATCTGCTGCTACTTCTAAAATGATTCACGGAGGTTTGCGTTATCTTTCAACTTATGAGTTTGGTTTGGTTAGAGAATCACTTAAAGAAAGAAGAGTACTTACCAATATTGCACCAAATTTTGTTCACCCTGTACCTTTTTTGTTTTCGATTTATAAGGATAGTAAAACCACAAATTTAATGATGAAAATTGGTATGTTATTGTACGAGTTGTTTTCGTTTGATAAAAACCGTCTTTGGGACAATAGCAAAAAAATGCCATCTCATAAAAGTATCTCTGCGCAAGGAGTAAAAAATTTAATTCCAAATGCTTTAAAAAAAGATCTTGTTGGTGCGCAAGTGTATTATGATTGCTCAAGCCATTCGCCCGAAAGGTTAACACTTGCCTTTATAAAATCGGCTGTTAAATATGGTGCCCATGTTGCTAATTACACTAAAGTGGAGGATTTTATTATTGAAGATAATGCTAAAAGTAAAACGATAAAAGGTGTAAAGGTTAAAGATGAATTATCCAGAAAAAACTATGATATTAATGCTAAACTGGTAATAAATTGTGCAGGTCCATGGGCAGATATTGTTTTGGATAAAGCAAAGGAAAATATTGATGATCAAGAATTAAGGCGTTCTGAAGGAATACATTTTATAACCAAAAAGTTGGTAGATAAATATATTTTTACAGGAGCAACGCTTGAAGGAAAACACTTTTTTTTGGTTCCTTACAGAAATCATACTCTAATTGGTACAACAGATAAAGAATATATTGGTAAACCGGATGATTATAAAGTCACTAAAAAAGCAATAACGGAATTATTAAACGATGTAAATCAGTCGTTTGGAGATAACGAAAAAATAAAATACAAAGATATTTTATATGCTTATGGTGGTTTGCGACCTTTGGTTGAAGATCAGACCGAGGATGTTTACAATAGTTCCAGAAAATATGAGATTACCGGTGAAAAGAAAAATGGGATTGAAGGTTTAATAACTGTTGAAGGTGGTAAATTTACCACGAGTAGAATGCTGGCAGAAAAAGCAATTGATAAAGCGTTAAAAATTTTAAAATTTCCGAAGAAAAGATCAATTTCAGAAAATCAATATCTCGATGTTAGTAATATTAATAATTTTGATGATTTTGTAGAAAAAAAGCAAAAACAATATGTTGAAGTTCTGCCTGATCAAATTGAGTATTTAGCAAAAAGTTATGGTACTGAAATTGATAAAATATTTTCAATTGCAGATAATGATAAAACGTTATTAGAACCCTTAAATGCTGATGGTGAAAATCTGGCTCAGGTACTATTTGCCATTAGAAATGAAATGGCTTTTACTCTACCCGATATTATGTTACGGCGTACAGGTATTGCACTTTTAGGATATCCTGGTAAAGAAACCATGAGAAAAACAGCAAAACTTGTAGCAAAAGAATTAGGCTGGAATAATAAAGAAATGGAGATAGAAATTAATAAAATGGAAGAAATACTTAAAATTCCTGTGTAGAATAATATTAATAAATTCTAAAAAAAATGGCAACAAAAAATAATTTTGAACCACAATGGATAAATAAAGCTCCTAAGAAAGGGTCTTTTCGTTCGATCTTTAAATATGGTGATCCGAATGGATTTAAACATCCAAATACTAAACTTTTAGATGAATTAAAACAAAAGTTTAATCTTTCGGATGAAGATTTTAAGAAAAAGGAAACTACCGGAAATGAACTTGTAGATTTAAATGTTGAAAGTAAGCTAAGCATAGCTCAGGTAGAAAAATTTATAGAGATTTGTGGTAAGGAAAATGTTTCTTCAAAAGAATACGAACGACTAAAATTCTCATCAGGGAAAACTATTGAAGAGGCGATGCAATTAAGAGTAGGAGTTGTGAATAAAATTACTGATCTGGTTGTTCATCCCCGTACAAAAATTGAAATTTCCGAAATTGTTAAATATTGTGATCAGCACAAAATTCCTGTTTATGTTTATGGGGGAGGCTCATCGGTTAATTTTGGTTTTTATCCTGAAAAGGGAGGTATTACACTTGTTTTATCAACACATCTAAACAAGATTGTAAAGTTTAACGAATTAAATCAAACTGCTACGATAGAAGCCGGAATCATGGGACCTGCTTTTGAAGAATTGTTAAATAATGCACCAAAATATTATGGGTCTAAACATGAGTTTACCTGTGGCCATTTTCCACAATCTTTTGAATATTCCACTGTTGGAGGCTGGTTTGTAACCTTAGGTTCCGGACAACAATCTTCATATTATGGAGACGCAGGAGATTTGGTATTGGGGGTTGAAATGATAAGTCCATCAGGTACAATCACAACCAAAAATTATCCGGCAACGGCAACCGGACCAAAAATATTAGATATTATAAAAGGTAGTGAAGGTACATTGGGTATCGTTGTTGAATTGACTTGGAAAATATTTAGACATCAACCAAAAAACCGTCAGTATTTTAGTTTTATTTTTCCTACTTGGGAAGATGCCGTAAATGCGAGTAGAGAAATTTCGCAAGGAGAATTTGGTATGCCTGCTGTTTTTAGAATTTCAGATGCAGAAGAAACACATCACGGTTTAAAATTATATGGAATTGAAGATACAATTTTTGATAAATTGATGAAGGCACGTGGTTTTAAACCCATGCAAAGATGTTTGTTTTTAGGTACAGCTGATGGAGATAAACAGTTTGCAAAAAACATAAAATCTAAAGTAAAGACGATCTGTAAAAAGAATGGTGCCATGAATTTAACTTCTTACCCTGTTAAAAAGTGGGAGCCGGGCAGATATAAAGATCCATATCTACGTGAAGACCTGATGGACTATGGAGTTTTAATTGACACACTAGAAACTAGTGTTAACTGGGATAATTTACATGAAGTACATCAAAAATGTAGAAATTTTATAAAGAGCAGACCCGACACAATTTGTATGACACATGCATCTCATTTTTATGAGCAAGGCACCAATTTATATTTTATTTTTATTATCAAAGAGAATGATATTAAAGCTTATCGAGAGTTTCAGGAAGGAATACTTGATCAAATTGAAAAAAGTGGAGGTTCATTGTCTCATCATCATGGTGTAGGTAGAATGATAGCCAAATGGATGCCAAAACATCTGGGTGAAAATCAGATGAATGTATTACGTGCTTTAAAACAGCATTTTGACCCGAATAATATTATGAATCCCGGAGAACAGTTAGGTTTATAAATAGAAATATTAAAAATAAAAACAGTTAAAAATGATTCTTTCCATTGATTGTGGCACACAGAGCACAAGAGCAATTTTATTTTCTTTAGAAGGAGAAATAATTGATAAAGAGCAAATTTTATACGAACCATATTTTAGTAAAAATCCGGGTTGGGCCGAACAAAATCCCGAAATTTACTGGGAAAGTTTGTATAAAGCTACCAATGTATTAAAAAAACGATCTCCTGAATATTTTAAAAAAATTAAAGGTGTAGGTGTTACTACTTTACGCAGTACCATGGTTAATGTTGATAAAGATGGTAAAGCACTTAGACCTTCTATGATATGGTTAGATCAGCGTACTGCCAATAATGTTTACAAACCTAATTTTGCTTTAAAAACAGTATTTAAAACAATTGGAATAAGTGAAACTTTACAAAAAATGGAACGTAAAGGGCATTGTAACTGGATAAGACAAAATGAACCTGAAATTTGGGAAAACACACATAAATATTTGCAGGTATCCGGTTATTTAAATCATAAACTTACAGGGGAATTTACAGACTCTGTTGCATCCCAAATAGGTTATATCCCATTTGATTATAAAAAGCAAAAATGGGCAAATCCAAAAGAGATCTTTGAAATTAGTTCTAAACTTTATCCCATTGAAAAAAATAAACTTCCTAAGTTAATAAACCCGGGAGAAAAAGTAGGAATTGTTACTAAAGAAGCTTCAGTCCTGACTGGAATTCCTTTTGGAATTCCAGTAATTGCATGTGGATCTGATAAAGGTTGTGAAACTTTAGGGATGGGTGTTACCGATACTAAAATGGTAAGTTTAAGTTTTGGTACAACGGCAACTGTACAAACAACTACGCAAAAATATATCGAGCCAATTCAATTTTTTCCTGCCTATCCTTCGGTGATACCTAAAAGCTGGAATCCTGAGATTGAAATATTTCGTGGATTTTGGATGATAAGTTGGTTTAAAAATGAGTTTGCTTTAAAAGAAGTGCAAGAAGCTGCCAAAAAGAACATTCCCGTAGAAGAAGTTTTAAATAAGTTACTACATGATTCTCCGGCAGGAGCCATGGGTTTGATCGTTCAACCTTATTGGTCGCCCGGATTGGGAGAAAAAAATGCCAAGGGAGCGATGATTGGCTTTGGTGATGTACATAAAAAAGAACATATTTACAGAGCTGTAATTGAGGGTCTTGCCTATGGTTTGCTCGATGGGATGCACCGACTTGAAAAAAGAGGGAATTTAAAATTTGAAAAACTGGCTGTTTCAGGTGGAGCTTCACAAAGTGATGAAATTTGTCAGATTGTAGCCGATGTTTTCAATATGCATTTGGTAAGAGGAAAAACCTATGAAACCTCAGGTTTAGGAGCTGCAATTATAACTGCTTTTGGTATTGATGAATTCTCGTCCTTAAATGAGGCTGTAAATAATATGGTAAACTATGCCGATGTTTTTAAACCAAAAGCAGAAAATACTAAAATATATAAAGCTTTATACGAAGAGGTCTATTTAAAAATGTATAAGAATCTAGAACCTCTTTATAAAAAAATAAGAGAAATAACCAATTATCCTGAGATATAAGATCAAAACAATTTTGATAAGATTTTACGATAAGATCTAATCATCAATTTTTTTTATTTCGGCTTCTCCAATTACGATAACTTTATTTAAAATTGATATCAATTCATTTGCATCAATCAACTTAGATTTAATATTCAACTCAGCTTTAAACATTTTTTTTCAAAAACCATTTTTCCCAGATCATATATTTTTCCTGTAATTTCGATATTAGAATTTCCATCTGTAATAGCAAAAAAGCTACCATTAGCAGTTACACCGATAGAATCAACAAAAAATTCAGAATGTAAACTAGGTACACTTTTGTTTTTAGCTGAGTGCTTTATTTGAAATTCAGCATCTAATTGTTGATTAACAGTATGAACAATCTTTGATGTAATTTTTTCGGGTGTTAAAACAAAATTTAATACAATTCCGATAACGATAAAAAATATTCAAGTACATTTGTAAAACACTCTATTAATTTTTATCCCAAAAAGTTCAGTTTTGTTTGAAGACATATTTATTGATATAAATAAAGTTGAAAACTCAAGAATCAATTCATTAGATTTTGAAAATTTAAATTTTGGTCGTGAATTTTCAGATCATATGTTTATGATGGATTACGCTAATGGAAAATGGGGTATTCCAAAGATTCTTCCATTTGAGAATATTAGTATTCATCCTGCATTATCGGCTTTACATTATGGGCAATCCATATTTGAAGGACTAAAGGCCTATCGTAATAAAAAGAATGATATTTTCCTTTTCAGACCTGATAAGAATATCATCAGGATGAATGAATCCTGTAAGAGAATGTGCATGCCTACGATTCCTGAGAATATATTTATGAAAGGTGTAAAAACTTTGATAGCTTTGGATAAAGAATGGATTCCAAATACAGCTGATGGATCTCTTTATATACGTCCTTATTTATTTGCAACAGATGAATATGTTGGCATAAAACCTTCAGACTCTTATAAATTTATCATTTTTACCAGCCCTGTCGGTGAATATTATACCGAACCGATTAAAGTAAAACTGGAAACTAAATATACAAGAGCAGCAAAAGGGGGAGTTGGAAGAGCAAAGACAGCTGGAAACTATGCTGCATCTCTTTATCCTGCAAAATTAGCACAGGAACAAGGATATCAGCAGCTATTATGGACTGATGGAGTTTATCATAAGTATATCGAAGAATCGGGAACCATGAATATCTGTTTTGTGATAGATGATGTATTAGTAACACCTTCAGAAGAATCGGATACCATTCTTAAAGGAATTACTAAACGATCTGTTATTGAAATCGCAAATTCTTGGGAAATGAAAGTTGAAGAGAGAAAAGTTTCTGTAAAGGAAATTATCGAAAGTATTGAAAATGGGTCTTTAACAGAAATGTTCGGAGTTGGAACTGCCGCAACCATTGTCGAGATAATCGTGTTGAATGCAGACGGAAAAGATTACGAATTGAATCCACCTGAGAAAAGAAAATTCTCACCTAAAGTAGGGAAATATTTAAACAATCTTAAAAAAGGAAGAGTAGATGATCCCTTTGGTTGGGTTATAAAATTATAATTTTGCTCGGAGCTGGGATTCAATATTTAAACCAAACTAGAGAGCAATCGGTTTTCAATGATCATCCACTTCAAATTTCATCAACCACACTATTACCATCAAACTAATTTTTCAAAAAAATATTGATTGGAAAACAAAATCTCTCAGGCTCAATGATAAAGTAGTATTGATATTTCAAAATTGATGAACAATTCATGTTAAATTACCACTAAGTCATTCTGTTAGTAAAGTAATCTTATTTGCTAAATTTTTCCTCCTTTTATTATAGCGCGTTATATGAGTATCAGGAAAAATATCAGAATAATCTGTTTTTAGTTTACTCAAAAAATAATTCTCAGAATCAATTCCTAAGATCTCGGCACATAAAGATAATGATATGATTTGTTTATCATTCATCTTTGGTGGATTTGGATAAAATCTAAAATTACTTTGTGCATTAAAATCGTTTTTAAAGAATTCCTCTACTACTTTGTTTATTTTATTGTAAATTACTGATAAATCGTGCATAATCGAATATTTTGAAAGTTTATTCAATTTACTGAATTTCAGTAATATATGCACGGTTTTTCTGATTTATTTTTTTAATATTTAACCGCTATACATGTAATGATATTTAATCAGTACATTTGAAAACTAAAATTTAAAATTTTGAAATCAAAAATACATCTATTATTTATTTTTGCACTACTATTTTTAATTGTTGAAAAATCATCATCTCAACAAAAATTACCCGTTGATTATACAGGACCTACACTTCAATTAAGAGAATTAAAATGTAATGAATTACAAACAGCATTAAAAGAAGAATTATATAAAAACAAACAATGGAAAAGTTTAATTGAACGTAAAAGAATGGCTATAGGCATTGTTGATCTAAGCGATTTAAACCATATTAAATTTGCTGGTTTAAATGAAGATCATATGATGTATGCGGCTAGTTTGCCTAAAATTGCAGTGCTTTTTGCAGTTATGCACGCTATTAAAAAGGGAGAAATTCAGGAAACTGAGGCCATAAGAAATGATTTAAAATTAATGATCAGTAAATCAAATAATGCTGCTGCTACAAGAATGATCGATTTAGTAGGTTTTGAAAAAATAGAAGCTGTTATGCGGCTGTCTAATAGTCAATTTTATGATGAAGAAAGCGGGGGAGGACTTTGGGTTGGAAAAAGATATGCCAAAAGCGGAAAAAGGTATCCAGATCCATTAAAAGGATTAAGTCATGCAGCAACATCTTTTCAGGTATGTAATTTTTATTATCATTTGGCTTTGGGTAAGTTAATCGATAATAAAAGCTCTGCAGAAATGTTAGAGTTTTTAAAAGATCCTGCTTTGCATCACAAATTTGTAAATACATTGAAAAGAATTGCTCCTGAGGCATCCATTTATCGAAAATCAGGTTCGTGGAAACAATTTCATGCAGATTCTGCATTGGTTTGGGGAAAGGATAGAAAGTATATTATTGTTGCACTGGTGGAGGATACCAGTGGAGAGTCGATCATTAGAAATCTGGTCGTTCCTCTTGAAAAAATTTTGGAAAAATCATCAGGGATGAGTTGTTTAAATTAATAGGAATATATGATTAAGAATTTATTTAAAAAAACATTTAATATTCGTGAAGGAGAGATGCGAATTGCACTTTTGATGCAACTTTATATCTTTTTGGTCATAACCGTTTTATTATTGATCAAACC
>JAOZVI010000081.1 GCA_029938265.1 Flavobacteriaceae bacterium
GTCTTCGCCTAAAGGCGAGGGATTTTCTCCCATTCCCCGAATTAGAAATTAAAAATTTAAAAGCATATATAACCGCTTCGTTGTTTTATGTAAAATTTAATCACGTTTGTTTCACATACATAAAATATTAAATATATTTTAAAATATATTAATTAACCTGCTTATTCCGGTTGATAAAAATACACAAGATTATTATAGTATTAATATTTGTTTATAATTATCTTTTTATTGCTTATCTTTACTAGACAATTTATTAATGATTTTCGCATATATTTCAATGAAATTTGAGTTACTAACAACAAAAACAAATTAATAACAATACTGAAATGCATCATGTCTGACATTTGTTATTATTGCCTAAAAAAATCTAAAGCCGGTATAAAACTTGACCAAAAAGAATTAGAAAAATTAAATCACAGTTGTAATCAGGTTGTTTTTCAAAAAGGTGATAAAATTATGATTCAGGATGCCTTGTCATATAATATTGTTTTTGTTAAAGAAGGTTTGGTTAAAGTTCATACTAAGGGACCTGAGAAAGAACAAATATTAAAGATTATAAAAGGTCCTTCTTACCTTGGAATCCCAACAACAATAGGCGCCAAGACTAATCAATATTCGGCTACCGCCATCTCAAAAGCCAGTGTGTGCTTTGTTGGATTTGACATTTTTAAAGAATTTATTAAAAACAATGGCGAATTTGCTTATGAAATTATAGTTGAACTTTGTGAAAATGAATTACAATTTTATAAAAAATGTATCAACCAAGTACAAAAGCAAGGCTCTGGAAAAATTGCAGAGTCACTACTTTATTTTTCTGAAAAAATATTTAATAAGCAAAAATTCAAATTACCCCTAACAAGAAATGAATTAGGTGATCTAACTTGTACTTCGAGAGAAACCGTATCAAGAATACTTTCAGACTTTTCAAACAGCAATATTATTAAAGTAAATAGAAACGACATATCCATTTTAGACAAAAAACAATTGGAAATTATTTCAAAAAAGGGTTAGTAATAAACTATTTCAATTTCCAACAAGATCTTGCCTGACAATATAATACTGATAATATTGCTACCGCAAATAAAGTTACTCCAATTTTACAATACACTTCACAATAAAAAAATGAATCTGCACCTAAACTATTAGCAACAATTCCAAAAAGCATTAATAAAATAAATACACCAAAAAAAGCCATAGGTAATAAAACACTTAATCTCATAAAAAATTCTTTAGTTCTCATGGTTACAGATTTAAATATTAATATTCATCTAGTGGCATTATCCAAACCGTGGGCTAAGTATATACCTTATTATTCAATAAATCTAATAAATATGCGTGATGTAAAACATGATTACATGTGATATAGATCACATGATTATTCAATTATATTGAGTTTAAAATGAATTGAAGAAATTAATTTTTGGGTAAAATACAATTTTTACTAATTTTTAAAAGTATCGGATCTAAGCCAGATTCTATGGTCTGTTGCATTACTTTTGAACTATCTTGATGACATTGCAAACAAGCACCTACCAACAATATTCGTTTTTGTTCTTTTATGGTAAAAGGCCTAAAATCAGATCTTGTAGAAAATATTTTTGCCTCTTGTTTTTCTAAAAATGGTATCCAGGCATCTTCAGGTAAACCATCATTAGGATTTATATCATATTCTGCTTTAAATAACCATTGCCCATATGCTTTTGAAGTATTATATATCAATTTTCCGTTACCGTAACCAATAGCTGCCGGATTTGAATGACATGATTTACAATCTCTCACTTCTTTTGAAATAGTATGGGGTGAATTAGGTGCATAAAGCCTATGAAATGTGTTTTTAGCGTTTTTATCACCGCTAAAACTTTTGTGGTCAATTGTTAATACCATTCCCGGCATTGCTGGCTCAATCATTTTTTTATCGTCTTCAAACCTTACCCCCATAGCAGGTTTATCAGCATTAAATTCAGAAATATACTCAATCCATTGACCTACAACCATTTTTTTGACCAATAGATCATAACCGTTCTTATCATCTTTTGAATAAGTATTATGGCAACCAATACACCTCGGAGTCCATTGTGCATGACAAGCAGAACAACTAATATTTTTATGGGCACTATCTCTTGAACAAATATCACTTTGTTTATGAATTGGATGCAATTTTCCATCACCTTTCCCTATTAAAAAAGCCTCATCATTTTCATCAACAAAGGTATTTACCAAGGGATGACCATCTTTTTTTACAGCTAAAATTCTTTTATCAGCATGTTTATATTTCCTATGTAAAAAGACCAATGCCGATTCTGCATCCAGATCTTTATGGTCAATTGTATTAGGTTTATCCTTATAATGACAATCAGAACAATTTAATGATACAGCTTTTTCTTCATGTAAATAATCATTGCCATCTCCCATTACTTCATGTGAACTATGGCAGTCTACACATAACATTCCTTTTGAATGATGCACATCTTCACCCTGAAAACTATAAATTCTACCATCTTCAAATGTTTTATAACCTTCTTTGTTGATAACATCCTTTTCATCTAAAAGTGTTTCGTGCCAACCCATATAATTTGTAGAAATTCTGCTCGATCGACTATGACAGCCAAAGCAATGTTCATCTTTTACAAAAATATCAGTAGCGGGATGCACCTTTGGCAATTGTATCTTATCCGAATTGAGGTAAGTTTCCAGATCGGCTACAGCTTTATCAGAATAATTTAAATGGCAGGCATTACAACCTCCTCCTCTACTCAATTGTGTTATCTCACCAAATTCACTCTTTTCTGCACCCAAATGACAATTTGCACAAAGATCTCTCATGTGTTTGTCTGCAGCAGTATATTTTAGATCTTTAATATGGTAATGATGATCAGGAGAATCGGCCTCACCAAAAATAAACTTATCTACAGCAACCAATCCGCTATTGGTAGTCATTAATGAATGTTTAATCTTATAAAGTTCGTTGACATGACATTTACCACAAGTTTTATCTGCATCAGATAAGTTGCCCGGAATAAGCACCATATCTTTGTGAGCATCTTCTATATGATTGGCCTTTGGATTTCCTAAATGACAGCTAACACATCCAATAACTTCGGGATTATGAAATTCTGAAAAACCGGAGGTTTGTATATGACAATTTAGACAAGATTCTTTATTGCTATCTATTAAAGCATATTTTTGATTTTCTGATTTTTGATCAGAATTAAAATCGATCTTTCTCAAAATAAAGAAACCAACGGCCAAGATTCCAATAACCATCAATATTATATGTTCTTTTTTAAAAAAATTCATTCAATATTTTTGAAAACAAACAAAATTACAACTTATTAATATTAATAATTATAGTTATTTTTTAAAATTAACATACACTCTATTAATAATTTCCAAATAATTCCTAAAATTTTTCTTATTGTTTTTTATGCAACCGTAGTAACATAATTTTTAATTATACATGATTAATATCATCTAAATAGAATTATTAGTGTAATATTTTTGTCTGCTAACGATTAATATTTTATATTTTATATTTGAATAACTAATAATTAAAATCCAAAATTTATAACTTATGGTTAATTCACGGAGGTCATTTATAAAAATCTCTGCCTTAGGAGCAAGTGGTATTGCACTTACTCCATTAGCATTTAGCTCGATAAATGAAAGTACTCTATCAGAGAATTTACTTGCTGAGGGTACTAAAAACCTAAAAAGAACTGCCACTTATTGTGAAGTTTGTTTTTGGAAATGTGCTGCATGGGCGTACACAGATGAAGAAGGAAATGTTAAAAAATTAGTTGGTAATGAAAATGACCCTCATTGTAATGGCCGTCTTTGCCCCAGAGGTACAGGAGGTGTCGGAATGTATAATGATAAAGACAGGCTTAAAACTCCGTTAATCAGAAAAACTATAGATGGTAAAGAAACATTTGTGGAAGCCAGCTGGGATGAGGCACTGGATTTAGTTGCTTCAAAGTTTAAAGGTATAAAGAAAAAATACGGTGCAGAATCCCTTGGATTACTAAAACACGGTTGTCCGGGAGCACATTTCAATCATTTATTCAGATCTTTTGGCTCAGAAACAGATGCTGAACCGGCATACGCTCAATGCAGAGGTCCGCGAGAAACCGGTTTTGCTTTAACCTTTGGCTCATGGGTAGGTTCTCCTGAACCCACTGATATCAGAGATACAAAGTGTTTGGTACTTATCGGCTCTCATATTGGAGAGAATATGCACAATTCACAAATTCAGGAAATGTCTGATGCCATTGATAATGGAGCTACCATCATAACTGTTGACCCAAGGCTATCTACAGCTGCCAGTAAATCAGACTACTGGCTGCCTATTAAACCTTCAACAGACATAGCTTTATTACTTGCCTGGATGCATGTATTGATCTATGAAGACATCTATGATAAAGACTATGTTGAACGATACGGTTTAGGATTTGATGAATTAAAAGAGCATGTGAAAGATTTCACTCCTGAATGGGCGTATGGTATCACTACCATTAAACCTGATCAGATTCGTAAAACTGCCAGAGCAATGGGTGCTGCGTCTCCTGCTGTTATTATTCATCCCGGAAGACATGTTGTTTGGTATGGAGATGACACACAACGTGCAAGAGCTATGGCAATATTAAACGGACTGTTAGGCTCCTGGGGAAGGCGGGGCGGATTCTACTTTAAGGAAAAGATCAAAATTCCTGATTTTCCACATCCACCTTATCCGGAACCAAAATGGGGATGGAAAGAACTTGCAGCAAAATATCCATTAGCTGATATGGGTATAACAACAGAACTGATCAGAGCTTCAATACCCAATAAAGACAATAAATACCAAATCAAAGCATGGATGGTTGCCGGAACAAATCTGATTCAGTCAATTCCTGATACAAAACTACTCTTGGAGGCAATAGATGCATTGGAATTCCTGGTGGTAATTGATACCATGCCAATGGATATCACAGGTTATGCCGACGTTATTCTGCCAGAATGTACTTATTTGGAACGATGTGATATATTACGCTCTGCAACTAACAGAGAGCCCTCTATTGCACTTAGAGTTGCCGCAACAACACCTAAGTACAATACAAAACCAGGTTCGTGGATCGCAAGAGAAATAGGATTACGCCTGGGTCTGGATGAGTATTATAACTATGAAAATCTAAAAGAAGTTATTGAATGGCAATTGGAACAATTAGGATCTTCACTGGAAGAAATGAAAAAGATCGGAGTTAAAAAATTTCCCAGAAAATCAGGCTCGATGTATATAACAGAAGGGGAACATCATGAGTTTGGAACCCAAAGCGGTAAAGTTGAATTTTACTCTGCCGAATTAGAAGAATTAGGTTTTGATCCAATGCCTGTTTACAAATCACACGATCATCCTGAACAGGGATTTTATCGATTAAATTACGGACGTTCACCTATGCATACTTTTAGCAGAACCATTAACAATCCTAATTTAAATGATCTAATGGACGAAAATAAGCTTTGGGTAAATCCTAAAGTTGCCAGAATTGAAGGATTAAAAAATGAACAGGAAGTATGGTTAGAGAATCAGGATGGCGTAATTTCTGAATTTCCTATTAAAGTCAGAGTAACCGAAAGAATTCGATGGGACTCTGTATATATGTATCACGGATTTGGTCAGCATAATAAAAAATTATCAAGGGCTTATGGTAAAGGAGCTTGTGACACCCAATTAATTACTAAGATTTCTACGGATCCAATTATGGGTGGTTCAGCGATGAGAGGCAACTTTGTTAAATTTATAACCAATAATCCACATAAAGATATTGAAGTATGAGATATGCAATGGTAATAGACACTCTAAAATGTGTCGGATGTAGCGACTGCGTTGTTGCATGTCAAACTGAAAACAATGTTCCTATAGGATATTGCAGAGATTGGATAACGGAATCAGTAAGTGGCACCTACCCAACTTTGGAATTGGAATTAAAATCCGAACGATGTAATCATTGCAGTAGCGCCCCATGTGTTAGATGTTGTCCAACTGGTGCAAGTCATATTGTAGAAGGTGGTATTGTTAAAGTAACAGCAAATGAATGTATTGGTTGTGGAGCCTGTATAGAATCTTGCCCATATGATGCTCGTTACCAGCATCCTGAGGGACATGTTGATAAATGTACTTTTTGTCATCACAGACTAGAAAAAGGCCAGTTACCTGCTTGTGTATCTGTTTGTCCAACAAAATGTATGTATTTTGGAGATCTTGATGATCCAACCAGTGAAGTGTCACAATTATTAAAATCAAGAAAACATAAAGTTTTAGCTCCTGAAGCCGGAACAAAACCAAATGTTTATTATTTAATCAAGTAAAAATATTATCATGCAAGAAGAAATTTTTATAAGCGGGAGAAATATTCCAAATATAGACCCTGTATTACAAGTCTGGCACTTTCCAATCTCTCTTTATCTATTTTTAGGAGGAATGGCTGCAGGTATTATATTCTTTGCCTCTCTTTTTACAATTATGAGAAAGGAAAAAGATTTTCCTACAACTGTAAAAGGAGCTATGATCGTTGCCGTTATTGCTATTAGTATTGGTTTAATGGCTTTAATGTATGATCTAACCCATATGTTTTACGCCTGGCAATTGTATACAACCATTAGACTTGAATCTCCTATGTCATGGGGAGCCTGGGTTTTATTAATTGTAAGTATATTATCTTTTCTTTGGGTATTTAGTTATTCTACAGAGATATTCCCTAAATGGGACTGGAAATTTGATTGGCTTAAAAAATTTCAGGCTTATCTGATAAAAAACAGAAGAACAATGGCTATGGTAATGCTGCCATTAGCAGTTATTTTAGGTATTTACACAGGTATTTTACTATCTGCTTTTAATGCCCGACCATTATGGAATAATCCTATTTTAGGACCTTTATTTTTAACTTCAGGTTTATCAACAGGTGCTGCAGCGATCATATTATTTTCAAAAAATCATTTTGAAAAACACTTATTGACACAAATTGACTTGGCTCTTATCATTCTTGAACTTGGTTTGATCATTCACCTGTTAATGGGAATGGCTGCAGGATCAGCAGTACAAATAGAAGCCATGCAGGTTTTGGTAAATGGTGAGTTTACAGTAATGTTCTTTGTGTTTGTAGTCATACTGGGATTAATTTTCCCTGCAACATTAGAAGGTGCTGAATTAATGGGCTTTAAAGTTCCATCTGTAGTTCCTGCTCTTTTAATTTTAATGGGTGGATTAATTTTTAGAATGGTGATGGTAGAAGCCGGTCAAATAACAAGATATCTATATTAATTTATTTATTATGAAACGAGCATGTTAAAAATTTTATCTTATAAAAAACCGATCATTAGCGAACAGCATGTGACCTTAAAAAAACAATAAATATTAACACATGAAAGGAAAAAAACAAAAAAACAGACATGTTTATTGGAATCCATATTTTGGAGGATTCTTGTTGGGACTCTTAATCATTGCAACATTTTATCTTACAGGTAGAGGCTTAGGTGCCAGTGGTGCAATAAAAAGTGGAGTTGTTTCCATGGTACATACAGTTGCTCCAACCCATGCAGAAAATAATGCATATTACAGTAAGTTTATAAAAGAAGGCGAATCACCATTAAACAATTGGTTGGTTTTTGAAGCAATAGGTGTTTTGCTAGGTGCTTTCTTATCAGGTGCTTTAACGGGCAGATTAAAACTAAAAGTGCAACATTCTCCTAAAATTTCCAGCAGAAGAAGATTGATCTTTGCTTTAGCCGGAGGCCTTTTATTTGGCCTGGGTGCTCAAATAGCAAGAGGATGCACCAGTGGTGCTGCTTTAAGCGGAATGGCTGTTTTATCAGTAGGTGGGTTTATTACCATGATAGCCATTTTTGGCACTGGATTTATGGTTGCTTACTTTTTTAGAAAAAATTGGATTTAATAAATTAAAAACAAAATAATTATGGGACCATTAATTCCTAACGGACTAATTCCAGTGGAGTGGAATTATGTAATAGCAATTTTAATTGGAATGGCTTTTGGATATATATTAGAAGCTTCAGGATTTTCATCATCCAGAAAGTTAGCCGGTGTATTCTATGGCTACGATTTTGTTGTATTAAAAGTTTTCTTTACCTCAGCAGTCGTATCTGTTATCGGTTTATATTATTTAGATTATTTAAACTTTTTAGATATTTCTCAACTCTATGTTCAGCCTACTTATTTATGGGCTGCAATTATTGGAGGTATGATTATGGGCGTTGGATTTTTAGCCGGCGGATTTTGTCCAGGAACAAGTTTCTGTGGTGCGGCAATTGGTAAAATTGATGCCATAGTTTTTATAATAGGACTAACAATTGGTATTTTTGTATTTGCAGAAGCATTTACTTTTCTAGAACCTTTATTTAATAGTTCTAACTTAGGCCATATCACCATGGTTGACATATTGGATATATCACCATATTGGTTTATTTTAATCTTTACGATAATAGCCATCGGTTCTTTTGTTTTTTCAGATTGGGTTAGAAGTAAAGTCAAAAAAGTTTTTTATTAAAATATTAAAATTATGTCAAAACGTTATAAAACTAAAAAATTCATTGTTAAAAGAGAATACCAAATATTGGCTTTTATTCTCGTTTTTATAGCTGCCGGTTTGGTATTGTTACCAAAGTATAAAAAGAATGAAGGCATCATGCCTGAATTATTTGTTAAAAATGCAATAAGTTCAGAACGTTATATCAGTACAGATCAATTAGCAGATAAAATTATAAATCAAGATCCTTCTGTTTTATTGATTGATATGCGATCTGAAAAAGAATTCAATGAATTTTCTTTGCCAAATGCCATCAATATTCCTTTAAAAAATTTACTGGATGACGATTATATTGGCTACATTGATCAGGATATTTATGATGTAATATTGTTTTCGAATGATAGTTTTTATGCAGATCAGGCCTGGATGCTGGGAAACCGACTAGGTTTTAAGAATCTTTATGTTTTAAAAGGAGGACTCAATGAATGGTTTAACACCATAATCAATCCAAAATATCCTGATGAAACTATGCCAAGAGAAGCTTTTAAATTATATGATTTTAGAAAAGCAGCAGGAATATATTTTGGCGTTGGAGCACCTAAAACCGAAAAGAAAGCTGCCCCAACAAAAAAGGTGATTACAGTTAAGAAAAAGAAGAAAAGAGCAGCTGAAGGTGGCTGCTAAAATTATAATTTCATGAATCAATAAATTATGAAAGAATTAGAAAAAACAAAAAGAATTTCCATATCAGCAGTTTTATTTTTATTAATAATATTGATAGGTGTTGTTACATTTAAAAAACCAAAATATGTATTTGAAAAAGATACGGCAACTACCCTACAAAAAATTATTGAAAAGGATCATTTTTTATCTTTAGAAGATTTTAATTCAATAGATCCGGCTCAGTATATTTTACTGGATGTTAGGAGTAATTTTGAATATGCAAAAGGGCATTTAAAAGATGCTATTAATATTTCTACTCATCAAACATTTTCAGATAGCAGT
Source organism: Flavobacteriaceae bacterium (assembly GCA_029938265.1). GTDB lineage: Bacteria > Bacteroidota > Bacteroidia > Flavobacteriales > Flavobacteriaceae > Namhaeicola. The sequence goes on from JAOZVI010000081.1 coordinate 9,525, forward strand.
ACAAAATTACTAAAAAGCTTAAAAAATGGAGATAAAACAATTATTGTGTATGGTGAGAATCCTGATAATGCAGATAGTGCATGGATGCTACTTTATCAATTAGGTTATGAAAATGTTAAAATACTAAGTGCAGAAACAAAATATACTGATGGTAAATTTAAAATTAAAAATTACGATTTAGAAAAGCCTTCAGTTAATTATGCGCAAGTAATGCAGAAAGCCCAAAGCTCTTCAGGTAATAAAAATGAAATTAAGAAATCAACTCCAAAAAAAGTAATACCAAAACTTAAAAAGAAAAAAAGAGTAGCTGAAGGGGGTTGTTAAAAATTCTTGTTGAGCTTGATAAAACTCTTATAAATTAAAAAATGTCTTATGAATTTTTATAAGGCATTTTTTTTATTTTCAGATATAAAAACAGGTAACAAAAAAACACAATTAAGTGTAGCAATTTTATTGTTTTTTTTTCATAATAATGACAAAAATCATTTATAAAATTAGTGTTTAGCTCTATTTTTGCACAGAATTTTAACAAATAAATAAAAAATCCAAAACATGAAAAAAGTATCATTCAATTTGATAGGTATATTTATT
>JAOZVI010000082.1 GCA_029938265.1 Flavobacteriaceae bacterium
CTGCTAAGTTGACGCCTGTGGTAGCAGAGGTTATCAGTGAAGCAGGCGCGTATAGCTATACCAATACTAGTGCTATCCTATCATGGGATGGCAAGGTTGATGGCTTCAATAATGTTGCTTTATCTGCTAACCAAGTAGCCGCTTTAGTCACTGCCGAGAAGTTAGGCGGATATGATCTGGATGGGTGGCTATGGTCAGCTCTCAACGCCGAGAACGGAGCCCTCAAGGCAGAGATAAACGCTGCCAAGGTTCGTGGTGTTGGGTACAAGAAGTTGATGAGTGAACTAGGGAGTCGATACGAGCGATTTTTTAAGGATAATAAGTCAAGGCAGAGTGCTGAGGATAATCTTGAAACGGTGGTCAAGTCTTACGTCCAATCTGTCAATGCCAAAGCTCACAAGGATTTATATGAAGCTAACAAAGAAGTCATTGAAGAAGTTGAATGGTCTGCAATTATGGAGAATGGCAATGCGGCTACAGGGAGAGGAACGTGCTCACGTTGTATGGCTCTTGATGGTCAGACATATACTTCAGTTGATATGGGTCCTACTTGTCCCCTTCACCCTCGCTGCAGGTGTATGTATGTACCTGTGGTCAAAACTTGGAAAGAATTAGGGTTCACTGCTGCTGAAACAGCGCCCTTAAAAAAGAAGTGGAATATCCGTGATCTTGATTCTAAGTCGAAAGAAGTCAAGCCCTCAAGACGCGTTCAGCAGTATGGTCTCACTGATGGCAATTACGCTGACTGGTGGAAAACCAGAAGTAAGAAGTTTCAAGATAATGCTCTAGGTCCCGCTAGAGCTGAACTAGTTAGGAGTGGTGCCGTAGATTTTAAAGATATAGTGGATAAACACGGCGATCTAGTTCAGCTTGAGTACATGGCAAGGAGTACGAGTAAGAAGTATAAGAAAGTGAATAATAAGCTACTGAATGAGGTATGGCCTACTCGAAAAGGTAACAGCAGTAAAGATAAGGGTTGACAAAGAACACCTTCTGCTATATATTATTTAGAACAACAAATAATAATAGGAGAACAAAAATGGAAATGGTATATGGCCTTTTATCGGCGTGCAGAACTAAGGTAAAGATTGGTGGAACAAAAGTGAGTGTTAAGAGCAGGGTAAACGGCGCCAATAGGCATGAGGTATATGGCAAGTATGCTCCCTGGACTGCAGTGGTGGTTCAAAAGGTCGGCACTTATCGCCCTTACGAAGACGCCCTACATCTGGTTATGCAGCAATATAAAGCACCCGATAAAGGGGTCAGCGAGCTATACGAAATAGAGGTGCTACCCTTACTCAAGGATATTGTAGGAGATAATGCTTTACTTAATCTGGACGCCTTTGTCCTTAACTATTACATGTTCTTGTTTATGAAAGGAGCAGGAGTAGAAAAGAGTTATCCTGCCAATGCGGTCATACTAGCTTTAGAAATGTTATTTGATGTAACAGAATACCATGTAGAGAAAATCTTCTCTAACCGCTATAAGTGGCTATATAGCGGAATATATTACAGCTGGAGGGATACGCTAGGGTGGAGCGGAAGACCTCCCTTAGCAGAGAATCGTGGGTTATCTAGTAAAGATGCTTATGCTTTAAGGGATAAAAAAATAGCTGAACTAGTGGATTCCTATTCTTCTATTCTAGCATTAAACGAGATGCAATTAGCAGCCTAACCTTGAGGAAGGTATCTAATCTGCGATTTAAGGCATGGTTGCCTCAACCTATAGCAAAAGATGTTTTCGTACGGATCATCAAGTTTTAACGAAAAAATGAATAAGGTGTACTTATATGCAATTTATCCAAAATGCAGGAGACAGGCGATTAAGCGCCTTCCTGCAGATATTCAAAATACTTCACAGGAGGAAGTAAAATGCCATACAAATTTACAGAAGCAGGGAATATAGTCAAGGGAGCAGGTGGACATCCGGTCTATATTGATGATGAGGACTCTACCAAAGAGTACGAAATCGACGCACCGGGAGCACAGAAAAAGATCAACACCATAACTGCTGAGAGCAACGATCGTAGAAAAAAGCTCGGAGTTGCAAACACCGCTCTGGAGGCTTTTGGTGATCTGGATCCGGTGGTTGCACGAAAGGCAATTGAGGATGTAGGAGGAATGAGTGATAAGGGCAAGGCGGATCTGGAAGCGCAAAGAGTCGCTATCAACGAAGGGTGGGTTACCAAGGAAAAGACCTGGACGGATAAAGAGAAAGGTCTTAATTCGGACTTATTTGACGCAACGGTCGGCACTCAATTCGCCACCAGCGCAGTCGTTAAGACCACCGTCTTACCTCCGGATATCGCCAAAGCGACCTTCAGCCACAACTTCAAAGTCAATGGCGAAGTCCATGACGATAAGGGGAACAGAGTATATTCTCAGACTAATCCGGGCGAAAACCCAAAATTTGACGAAGCTCTGACACACTTGATTGGACTGCGCTCTGATAAAGATAGCATCCTCAAAGCCACCGGATCCGGAGGAAGTGGCGGTCATACAGGCGGTGATGGTGGAGACGGAGGAGGGGAAGGACTTACTGCTCGGGAGAATATCAGTGCTGGTCTGAAAGCACGAGGAGTTAGTTAATTCGTTCTTTATCTTTTTCTATTGATATTATATATCAGATAGAGTAATAATCAGTCTAATGTATTTTTTCAGTCTGGTTTTTTGATCGAATGGTCAGGAGCTGGGATATAAATTTGTGAATGTTTCTACCTGAATAGGTAGACATGTTTCGCTGAATAGCGGCACACTTGGTGACCTTTTAATAGGCATCCAGGTGATGCCGCTTTTTTATTGTCTACTACCCAAGGAGGGTAACTATTATGGGAACTATGACACTCCCCGAATTTAAGAAACGTACTCGTGACCAGTTAATCGCTGGTGTTGTTGAAGATATCTATACTACCAATCCGATCTACGCATATGTCCCTTGGATGGGATTTGCTGGTTCTGGTATTTCTGTAAACCGTGAAGCGGTTATGGGTGATGCTCAGTTCCTCGCTATCGGTGGAACCATTACTGCCAAAGCTCCTTCTGAAGTTGAGCAGGTTCTGTTTGAGCCCACCACTTGTATTGGTGATGCTGAGATTAATGACCTTCAGGTAGCGATGTCTGGTTCTGATATCAATGATGTTGTGACTGATGAAGTATCCAGCAAGGCTAAAAACATCGGGCGTCAAATCCAGAATGGTATTGCCACTGGTGATGGATCCAGCCCCAATATGAACTCTATGCACTCCATGATTGATTCTGCTCAGTATGCTACTGGTGGTGCTCTTGATCTTTCTATGTATGACGCTCTTATTGATCTGGTAAAATCTAAGGATGGTATCGTTGATTGGATCCAGATGCATGGTCGTGATCTTCGTGCCTATCGTGCTATGCTCCGTACCCTTGGTGGAACAGCACCTACTATCGACATTCAGTTTGGTAACAAGACTATTAAGCTCAATGAGTTTAATGGTATTCCTATCTTCCAGAATGACTATCTGTCTATTACTGAGACAGCCGGTGGTGCAGCCCTTACAACTGGTGTGCTCAGTTCTATTTATGCTGGTGTATGGGATGATGGTACTCGAAAGATTGGTTCTGCTATTATCTATCCTCAGGCTATCCCTATGGGAATCTCTGTCAAGAACATTGGTGCCAAAGAGACTATGGATGAAGACATTCACCGCGTCAAGGCGTATATGAACTTCGCCATCTTCAATAAGCGTTCCATCGCTCGTTTGACTGATATGACTGGTGCGTAAGAAATAGTCCTTGCCAGGACTTGTTGTACCCTTTTCTCTCACCCTCCCCTTTCGGGGGGAGGGATCCCATACCTACATAAGGAGCCAAGATGGCCACCAAAGATGATTTAAAGAATCAAATTGAGGAGTTAAACGAGAAGATCGTTACCCTCGAAACTGCAGCAGAAGACCATGCCGATTTGATGGTTACGCTGGAAGCTCAATTGCAGGAGGCTATCGCAGCCCCTGCTGTGAAGGTTAAACCTAAGCCCGAAGCGACTACCAAGATGTATTGGACTGGTCGAGTTAACACCAGCATTGGTGCGGAACCAAGGGCCTTTGGTCTTGAGCTTAAGAAAGATGACGAGGGTGAGTGGTACGCTGATGTACCTAATTCCCGCATTGATGGTGAAACTAAGCGGAACGTTGAGAAAGATGTAAGCGTATTTTCACTTACCTCTCCCTCTGAAATAGTTCCGGAAGATGAGTCCGAGCAGGATCCTGACGAGGAATAAGACATGAGTGAACTTAACTTAGCGACCTCTGGTCAATTTGAGGTCAATGCAAAACATCCTTCCGCAGTAGATTATGTGGATTCAACTATTCTTAACATGAAGGTTGGGGCTGAGTTTGATCCCAACTTGAAAGAGCATCACTATGGATACGCTGCCAAAGGTTCTGCCCTTAATGATATGGGAAGAGTGTCAGAGAACGCTGAAGCTGTACTTAGCTTAGTTCTTGATCACTTCCAGATTCAAGGTGAAAGAGACTATATCAATATGGCCTTTGCAGGCAATGCTCAAATCCCAGGAGTGACTCACGCTGTAATTACGCTTGGCCCTGATGTTGATGTAGAGGTCGTGTGGAATGGTGGTACTGGTATTTATGAGTCTCTTGAAACTCCCGGAATAGGGGATATTGCAAGACGCATGGTTGGTGGCACTTATCCTATGACCATAACTAATACCTCTCCTTAAGGAACAGCATGATACTCGGTGATGAACTGATACTTAATGGTGACTTTGAGACCACCGACAATTGGACTCTTGGAGGGGGCTGGTCTATTTCTAATGAGCAAGCCCACTCTGATAGTTCTGTTGGTGAAATCAAACAGCTTGCAGCCTTTGTAGATGGGGTAGAGCATCTACTTGCCTTTACTGCTTCTGGTGGTTTTGTAGGCGGTCTTAACCTCCTTCTTGGAGACTTGACCCCGAACATTACTATCACGACTAGTGGCCTTTATTCTATCCCTATAACAGCAGGGCAAGATACCTCGTTCCTTGAATTTCTTGTAGAAAATGCAGGAGATTTCTTAGGTTATATTGATGGTGTATCATTAAAGCAGGTACTCGCTCAGGATCTTGTAGTTGGCACTGATACTTATGTGACCATCCCTGAAGCCGATACCTATTTTATAGCCCGTTATGGTTATGAATCATGGGCGCTGTTAGACGAATCCTCTAAGCAACAGGCGTTAGCATCCGCATTTACTCAGATGAACGCTATGTGCTCATGGTTCACTGCGCCTATAGCTCCATATCCACAAGGGTTTAAAGACGCTCAATGTGAGATTGCCTTTGCTATTACAGCAACAGGTTCTACTTCTACTGATGGAGGGGATCCTCTCACCGAGCTTAAGGCAGGATCTGTTACCTTGAAGTTTGAGGCGGGATCTTCTGATAATCCCTTGATAAGTGATCTTACCTCTCAGCTATTGGCAGAGTATGGACTCTGCTCTAGTGGGGGTGGAACCTCTATAATTCCTATGGAGTTGACATAATGGCTTTCTCTGCTCCTCAAACACTCATGGCAAAGTGGCCTTTATTTACTAAATATGGCGCCACTAAGTCATGCGTATATCAAAGCATGCTTGCTTCTGACTATACAGGCGGGAATGTTACCAAACCGGTAGCATCCACTCACAATGTAGAAATAATCTTCGATCGTATAAACTCATCGCTGGTGGATGGGTCTACTATTCAAATCATTGATAGGGTGGCCATCTTCCCTGCTTTAGCTTTACCTGTGGAGCCAAAGATTAATGACTTGGTAGTAGACCCATCTCTCAGGGAGTGGGAAGTCAAAGATGTTGTTGCGGATCCGGTCGACGCTCATTTTGAATGTAGAGTAAGACCTGTCACCTCCAATGCCTAGGAAGCGCGTCTATACAAGCAAGGGGTTAGCAAAAGAGCTTAAGCTACTTGGTAGTCAGTATACTTCAAAAGAGATGACTACCATCCTTAAAACGCTTTCTATGAAAGGTTTTCTATCACTGGTCAGACACTCCGCCAGAGATACAGGTTACCTTCGCAGTAATTGGGATGTGACTACAGATCCCCCACCAAATCTGATTCTCAGTAATCCAGGCGGTTCCTTTCAAAGCGCAAGCTGGTCGGATCCTGGTATCAAATTTGGTGATGTAGTGGTTTTATATAACAATACCGAATACGCTCGTCACTTGGAAACTGGTACTCCATATACGAGGGCGCAGCCGATGGTTACACCAACATATATGATGTTGACCACGCAGGCAAAGTTTCTTTCAAAGACTCTTTCAATAAAAAAGGTTGGATAATGTTTAACGAAGCGGATGTCTTAATTGAAGAACGACTAAGAGCGCAATGGTTACAGACTCTTATTGATTGGGACAATGTAGAGTTCACCCCTGTTCGTGGAACACCTTTCGTTCGATTACAGATTGAATGGAATACCAGTGATGTAGTAGCTGTTGGAGGAGTAAGAGTAAGAGGAGAAGGTTACATTAACCTATCTGCTTTCGTTCCTTCCGGAACTGGTACTCAAGATGTATCCAAGATGGCCGATGACCTAGCGGGTATATTCGACAAATGGGATACAGGTAAATTAAAATTCAAAGTAGCGTTTACACAGCGAGTAGGGCAGCAGGAACAATGGTTCCAGGTAGATGTCATTACTCCCTTTACCTATGACACTTGTCAATAAGGAGAATACAAATGAGTTCAGCAGTCGGAAGTGATGCGTATATCGCAATGATTAAACAAGTACCTGCCACCCCTTTAGTGGTTCCAATCGACCCTGATATGCAGAAGGTAGCTTTTTCTAAGAGTGACTTGGGAGCTGAAATCAGTACCACCGAGTCTAAAAATATCACAGGTAACAGACGGCTATCGGGAGCCACCTTGACTGGTTTTGTTGTTGGTGGTGGCTACGAAGCAGAGATGACTTATAACGCCTCTCTTGATGATGAGCTCATGCTCGCTGCTATTATGTGTGAAGCATGGGTGGGTAACGAAGCAATTGATGGAAAATTCTATCAGCCTTTCTTTATGGAAGTAGGTCACACAGGTGTAGGCCAGTATTTCACTTATCTTGGTATGGCTGTTGATGAGTGGTCAATGACATATGCTGATCAATCTCTTGTAGAGTCTGCCTTTAAATTTGTAGGATTGCAAGAAATAGAAAGTACCTCCCCAGCATCAGGAGCTACCTATAAGGACCCTAGTGATAATCCGGTTTTTTCCACCGTGACAAATGTACAAGATATCAAGATCGACAATGTCACCGCTGGAGGATGTGAAGTAAAGGAGTGGGATCTGACTATAGTCAATAACGTTACTGGTAAGACAGGTGTTGGTGTTATGGGTGCGTGTTCTACCAATGCTCATGGTTTCAGGGGTGCTGGTAAGATTACACTGTACTTCACTGATATTACTATGCAGACCAAGCTCAAAGCAGGCACTCCTTTCAGCTTCGAGTGGACGGTTTTAGATGGTGACGGGAACGGCTATCATTTCATTCTGCCTAAATGTCAACTTGATACTAATAAGATCCCTATTGAAGGAGTTGATAGTGACATTATGAATGATGCATCCTTTGTGATTCTTGATGATTCTGTAACAGATGCAGCAATAATTATTGAACGAACTGTAGCGCCTTAAATGGCATAACTAAAATCCATAATCACAGGAGATTTACCATGGATATGAAAAAGAGTTTTGGAGTTAACAAAGATGCAGCAGAGAACGGCAAGTGGTTTGACTTAGAGCACGGCGGCCGTGCTAAGATCGCTAAGTTGGGTAACATCGCGTTCATTGCAGAGGTTCAACGCTTAAGCAAGCCACACGCCGCTCTGTTACGCTCAGGTATGGATACTTCAGACATAATGGATAAGATCACCACTGCAGCGATGGCTAAGACCATCCTCCTCGATTGGGATGGTATCAATGTTGATGGTGAATCAATTGCTTACTCTACTGAAAACGCTGAAAAGTTACTGACCGAATATCGTGCCTTTCGGGAGACTATCTCTGAATTTTCTGTAGAGAGGAAAAACTTTGCTCCAGAGGAAGTGGCGGAAAAGTAGCAGCGGCCATAAAATGGGATAGGAAACATTCACATAACCTATCGTGGTATTTTCGCATGGCCGAGAAAGGCGTAGAAGTAAAAGCATTAGAAACCTATCAACCTCTAATTGAATTAGACCAATTCTTCAAAACAATGTACCTATTAACAGGTACTAATTTTATGAGCGTTAAAACATATTGCGACCTGTTTTCTCTTACAGAAGAGGAGACGCTAGAAGCAATACTAATAATGAATCTTGTAGAAAGCATGGTGAGCTAAATGCCAGTAATACAATTAGACCTAGACTCCAGCGATGCTGTAAAAGGATTAAAAAAATACGACGCTGCTGTAGACAAGTCTGAAAAGAACACTGAGAGTGCCTTCTCAAAGATGAGGGGTCATGCTAATAATGTAGGGACTGCTGTTGGGGTTATGCTGGCAGCTGTCGGAGCTGCTTCCCTGAAGTTCGCTTTACATGCTGTCAGTATGGCCTCTAGTTTAACAGAAGCGGAGGGTGTTTTTAACAGAGCGTTTGAGGGGATGTTGGCAACGGCAGAGGAGTATGCCGCTACCCTTAACACTTCATATAGTCTAACACAGGTACAGGCGAAAGAGTCGTTGAATACTCTGCAGCTCGTTTTACGTGGCATGGGACTAGCTACTGATGAAGCAGGGGAGATGTCTTTCAAACTCGCCAAGGCAGGTGCGGAACTCGGAGCTGCTTTCGGATATGAAACTGCTGATGTAATAAGAGACATTCGTTCCGCACTATCTGGATCCATGGAAACGATGGACAAGTATGGTATTGTTATCCGGCAAGCTCAGGTTAATGCTAAAGCCTTAGAGATGGGACTTGCAGAGACCACAAAAGAAATCACACAGGCAGACAGAGCTACCGCTACATACGCTCTCGTTATGGAACGAGCTGCTGTACATACTGGTACCGTAGCTGAAGAGATGGAGGGTTACTCTGGTCAGCTACGTGAAGCAAAAAAGAACGTTGGTGACTTAACTACTGCTATTGGTAAACAGCTTGAGCCAGCATTCACCAGCATCCTGAAGGCATTCAATGAATGGCTAAGCGAAGGCGATCGTGCTAACAAAATAGTCAACATGCTCATTGAAGGAGTTCGATTTCTTGGTAATGGTTTCTATGGATTAGAACTTGTTCTTAAGGGAACTATTGTTGTTATAGCCAAGATGTTCGAGACGTTCACTAAGCTCCTTACACCAGTCAGGATCTTACTCGACGGTCTTATAGCTATCGGAGCAATTGACTATAATCCGGTTAAAGAATTGCAGCAGATAACCAAAGATTTTACTGACTCTGCAACCGAAGGCTTTGGTACGACCGTTGAGAAGATTGACGCTTTCAACCTTGCTATGGATAGAACCAAGGTGACTGCTAAGGAAGCCGGAGATGCCACCAAGACTGCTACTGATAAAGCAAAGGAAGGGGCTAAGGAAGCAGCAACAGAGGTTAAGGAAAATCTTAATCCTGCAGAGGTAGAGCTGAAAGAAAAGATTGAAGATGTAACAACTGCTGCCAATGAGTCTGCTACCGCTCTGAAGGGACAAGCTGCTGCTGCTAAAGAGGTTGCTGCTGCCACTAAGGAGATAGCAGAAGAAACCGAAAAGGAGCCTTCAAAGGCGTCTAAAGCATGGTCGGGTGGTACCACCAAGTTCAAGGGCAGTGCTTTTATGGATTCTCTATCACCCGCCGAGCGAGCAAAATATGTTCAAATGACTCCCGGCGGGCGCGGTGATCATTATTGGGACTCTGGAAGTCCTAAAGGCCCGATGGGCTACGGAGATAGTGGGGATCTTCATTCCAACCTTGATAGAAACCTCAAGCAATCAGAATCCGCTATTGCAGCTATTATGGCAGATAGGTGGAGAGCAGGGGGAATGTCCGAACAAGACATTTTAATGAAAGGACTAGGGGTCACCCTTCCTACCATGGGCGGTGGTGGTGGAATTACTGTAAACAAATTGTAGATATAATAATTATGTTGAGTATATTA
>JAOZVI010000004.1 GCA_029938265.1 Flavobacteriaceae bacterium
ATTTTTTACAGGAAAAATATGGAAAAACAAAAGGAATACCTTTACGAACATTTTCTGGTAATCGCTATATAGGTGGTTTTAGCGATCATTTTCCGGTTTGTGTTTATTTAAAAGATATGGATTAGATTTATTATTGAAATTTATTTTATCTCAAATTCATCACGGTCGTCTAAAAATCTAAATTTATTTCTGCTTTCTATAATATGTTTTTTTTGTAAAGTAATTGTTTTAATATCTTGTTTATCAGTTTCAAAATCTAATAAAGTTTTCCCCATTGTATTATAAACTGCTGAATGACCGGAGTAAACTAAATTATTGTTATCTATACCAACTCTGTTAACACCAACAACATAACATAAATTTTCAATGGCGCGAGCTTTTAATAAAGTTTCCCAGGCAAATATTCGGGCATTTGGCCAATTTGCAACATAAATTAATAAATCATAATTTTCTGTATTTCTAGCCCAAACAGGGAAACGTAAATCATAGCAGATCAAGGGACAAATTTTAAAATCCTTATATTCAAAAATAAGTTTTTCTTTTCCCGGATTAAATACATGATCTTCTTTGGCATATGAAAACAAATGCCGTTTATCATAATACTCAATTCTACCATTAGGAAAAGCAACAACCAAACGATTATAAAATATATTATTCTCACTAATTAATAAACTACCTATTAGTAAAGCGTCTTTAATTTCAGCCTGTTTCAGCATCCATAAAATGGTTTTTCCTTTCATATTCTCAGCTACTGCATTTGCATTCATAGTAAAACCGGTAGAGAACAATTCAGGTAGTACAATAACATCTACATCATTAGAAATTAAATTAAATTTTAAAGTTAAATTTTCTAAATTTTTATTAATATTTTCCCAGGTATTATCAGTTTGGACTAAGGCAAGTTTTAATGATTTTTCCATACTTTAAAGATAGTAAAAATTGTATTATTGCTGTAAGAAGAACAGCTGATATTATTTTAAGCAATCCAATTTCAACAATTATTTGGGTAAATAACTTTGAAAGTGATAATGGCTTGATTTTTTAATTCTTGATTTATAAAAAAGCAGCTATTTAGACTAAATATAAATAGCTGCTTTTTTTATAGACTGATAAAAATCATGCTTGTTAATGATATACAATTTTTATCTTTGCTTGGAAAATATTAAATAAATAACCTTATGGCAATTAAAAAAGGTTTATTCAAAACATCGATTGGGCGTAAAAACCTAATGGCTTTTACAGGCCTCTTCACCAGTTTTTTTCTAATAATTCACCTTATTGGAAATCTTATATTAATTATTCCTGATTCGTACTTTCCGATTGAATTTTGGGGGAATGTAGCAAGTGCACATGATATGTACAATGCTTACTCTCATTTTTTAGTTCATTTTTGGCCAATTTCTTTGGTAGCATGGGTATTGTATGCGGCACTTATTGTGCATGTTATTGATGCTATACTCATAACCTTAAACAACAACAAGGCTAAAGGAGAGAAATATAAGGTAACCGATAACTCTACTAGCACTTGGTATTCTCGTAATATGGGGATATTAGGTACGATTATAGGTATATTTATATTTATTCACATGACTCAATTTTGGTTGCAATACAAGGTGTTAGAGAATGAACATGATCTATACAATTTGGTTGTAGCAACCTTTAAAGAGTGGTGGGTATTAGTTATTTACGAAATTGGCATTATAGCATTAGGTTTTCACTTAGTGCATGGTATAGAAAGTGCTCACCGTTCATTGGGAGTATATCCTAAAAATGCAATGGGGATTGTTAAATATATCGCATTGTGCTTTGGTATAATTATGGCAGTTTTATATGCAATTATTCCTATCATTCTTTACTTCAAATAAAAAAATTATGGCTCTTAACGCAAAAATTCCAAAAGGACCTTTAAAAGATAAATGGCAAAATTATCTTAATAATACCAATATTGTAAATCCGGCAAATCGTAAAAAGATAGATGTTATTGTTGTGGGAGGAGGATTATCAGGTGGAGGTGCAGCAGCATCATTGGCTGAACTTGGCTATAATGTAAAGGTATTCTTTTTTCAAGATTCTGCAAGACGCTCTCATTCTGTGGCAGCACAAGGAGGTGTAAATGCAGCGAAGAATTATAAAAATGATGGCGACAATATTTACAGGATGTTTTATGATACTGTTAAAGGTGGTGATTATAGATCTAGAGAAGCCAATGTTTACAGAATGGCTGAATGTTCTGTTGATCTGATCGATCACATGACAGCTCAAGGTGTACCATTTGGACGTGAATATAGCGGTTATTTAAGTAACCGTTCTTTTGGTGGTGTATTGGTTTCCAGAACATTTTACGCACGTGGTCAAACAGGGCAACAGTTATTATTGGCTACTTATCAGGCATTGATGAAACAAGTAAAAGTAGGAACCCTAACACAATATAGCCGTCATGAAATATTAGATTTAGTTGTAGTTGATGGAAAAGCCCGAGGTGTAATTGTAAGAGATTTGGTTACCGGTAAAATTGAACGACATTCCGCTCATGCAGTTGTTTTAGGAACAGGTGGATTTGGTAAGATCTTTTATCTTTCTACTTTGGCTATGAATTCAAATGGTTCTGCTACATGGAGAGCCCATAAAAAAGGTGCATATTTTGCAAATCCTTCATGGACTCAAATTCATCCTACGGCTTTACCTCAGGCAGGTGAACATCAATCTAAATTGACTTTAATGTCAGAATCTTTACGTAATGACGGTCGTATTTGGGTGCCAAAAAATAAAGATGATGACAGAAAACCTGGCGATATACCTGCTGAAGACAGAGATTATTACTTAGAAAGAAGATATCCTGCATTTGGTAATTTAGTACCTCGAGATGTAGCGTCACGGGCAGCCAAAGAAAGAATGGATGCCGGTCATGGTGTTGGTTCTTTAAAAAATGCTGTTTATTTAGATTTTAAAACAGCTATTGAACGTTTAGGTGAAGATACCATTAAAGAACGTTATGGTAACCTTTTTACAATGTATCAAAAGATTACCAATATCAATGCTTATAAAGAACCTATGAAAATTTCTCCTGCAGCGCATTTCTCAATGGGAGGATTGTGGGTTGATTATGAATTACAAACTACCATACCAGGATTATTTGCTGTTGGTGAAGCAAACTTTGCTGATCATGGCGCTAATCGTTTGGGTGCAAATTCACTTTTACAGGCTTCTGTAGATGGTAATTTTATTTTACCAAACACGATTTCTAATTATTTATCAAACGAAATCCGTACTGGAAAAATTTCCACTGATACTCCGGAATTTGATGAAGCTGAAAAAGCAGTAAAAGATCAAGTAGAAAAATTATTGGCAATTAAAGGTACTATGCCTGTAGATCAGATACATCGACGTTTAGGTAAAATAATGTTTAAAGAAGTTGCCATGTCCCGAAATGAAAAAGGGATGCTTTGGGCTATTGAGGAAATTAAAAAATTACGTAAAGAGTTTTGGGGAAATGCAGCCATTTCAGGAGATGAACACGGACCTAATTCAGAACTAGAAAAAGCAGGTCGTCTAGCCGATTATTTAGAGATAGCTGAATTAATGGCTGTTGATGCTTTAAACAGAAAAGAAAGTTGCGGCGCGCACTTCCGTGAAGAATATCAAACTGAAGATGGAGAAGCAGTTCGTGATGATGAAAATTATATGTATTCTGCAGCTTGGGAATGGATGCAAGGAAAAAACTGGAAATTACATAAAGAAGAATTAGAATTTAAAGATATAGAAGTAAAAACAAGAAGTTATAAATAATAGTATTGAGTATTTAGATTTCTCACTTTTAAAAACTCAATACCTAACCTCGCCGGCGGGCTGGGTTCTATACCAAATAATATGAAGTTAACACTAAAAATCTGGCGTCAAGATAATGCTAAAGCTAAAGGAAAATTAGTAAAATATGAATTATCGGACTTAAGTACTGATATGTCTTTCTTAGAAATGTTAGATGTACTTAATGAACAACTGGCATCAAAAGGAGAAAGAGTTGTAGAGTTTGATCATGATTGTAGAGAGGGGATTTGCGGACAATGTTCATTAGTTATTAACGGGCAAGCACACGGACCTGAGGGGCATTACACAACTTGTCAAACTCATTTACGATCTTTTAAAGATGGTCAGACACTTAATATAGAGCCATTTAGAGCAAATTCATTTCCCGTAATTAGAGATCTAAAAGTTGATAGAACCTCAATGGATCATATTATTCAGGCGGGTGGTTATATTTCTTCTTTTACAGGAATGGCTCCTGAAGCCAACTCTATACCAATCCATCATAATATCGCCGAAAGTGCTTTTGATAGCGCAGCGTGTATAGGATGTGGTGCTTGTATTGCTACTTGTAAAAATTCATCAGCTGCTTTGTTTATGTCGGCTAAAATTGCTCATTTGGCAAAATTACCTCAAGGACAAATTGAACGTGCTGAACGCGTAGTTTGGATGGTTAATGCACATGATGATGAAGGTTTTGGTAGTTGTACAAATACCGGCGCTTGTGCTATGGTTTGTCCGCAAGAAGTACCATTACTAGACATTACCAGAATGAACTATGAGTACAACAGATCATTAAAAACAATTGATAGCTAGAATAATAAAGGTTCTTAATTTTAAAATTTAAAAAATCCACATAGAAAAAGTATTAGAATACTTACTTGTGTGGATTTTTTGCTGATACATATGCCTCATTTTAATGATTACTCAATTTGTTTGGTTATATTTACGTATTTAGACTGGAATTAATAAGATGCAACAACCCAAAAAACATATATTACAACCAGATAAATGGGTAAAATTACATGCTGATTATTTGTTTAATTATACCATAACACGTGTTAATGATCATGATTTAGCCAAAGATCTGGTTCAGGAGACTTTTTTTTCAGGAATAAAAGGGCAAAAAAATTTTAGAGGACAAGCTTCGGAAAGAACATGGTTGGTTTCAATATTAAAAAGAAAAATAATTGATCATTATCGCAAAATTAACTCTGCTAAAGGGAAGAAAGAAGTGAGAATGAATTTTTATGATGAGGGTGAAAGAAAAGGTAGTTGGTTGGAAGAACGTGTTCCACAAAGCTGGGATAATGAATCAGAAAAGAAAATTGAAAATGACGAATTAAAAAAAGCTTTAAATGATTGTATTTCAGGATTACCTGAGAAATACAAAATGGTCTTTTTATTAAAAACTGTACAAGAATATGAAACCGAAGAAATTTGTAATGAATTAGGGATTACGTCGTCAAATTTATGGGTGATTATTCATAGAGCAAGATTACAATTGCGAAAATGTATAGAAGAGAATTGGTTTAAAAAGTAGGAAGAAATGAAAAAAATAATGATAACATGCGATGAAGCAACTTCCATTTGCGATAAGAATCAATATGGAGAAGCTTCAATATTTGAGAAATTCAAATTAAATATTCATTTATTATTATGCAAGCATTGTAGAGCCTATTCGATGCAAAATAATTATATCACAAAATTATTGGGTAAATATTTTGATGATAGTTGTAAAAATGATCATTTAATCAATAAAGAAAAATCCGAAATAGAAGAGAATTTAAAAATTAAAATCAAAGAAATTTCAAAAAAATAGTATAAATCAATTAACTTTAAATGCAGAATTTCTTATAATAATTCTGCTTTTTTTATACCTCTGATCTAATATCAACTTATATTATATATGGAAGACATTTATAATTTAAAAGCCTATGTAGTAATTACTTATTATATTTTTATCAGTTTTTTAATTATTGCAATAATTTTAGATAATAAGAAACCGGCAAAATCATTTGCATATATATTTTTGTTGTTATTATTTCCAATTGGAGGGGTTTTACTTTACTTTTTATTAGGGGTTCATTATCAGAAAAAAAAATTATTTACCCGTTTAAGGAATTATCAGGGCGAATATGTTCAAACATCAAATAATAAAAATAAAGAAGGTTTAATTAAAATACCTGGTATTACACAAAAAATTCCCACACTTTTTTACAATATTGACCATGTACAATTTACTGTTAAAAATGATATTAGATTTTTAGTCAATGGAGAAGAAAAATTCCCGGTATTGATAAGTGAATTAAAAAAAGCTAAAAAGACAATTTATTTAGAATATTATATTTTTAATGATGATAAAATTGGAAATAAAATAATTGAAATTTTGTGTGAGAAATCCTTAGATGGAGTTGATGTTAAAGTAATTTATGATCCTGTTGGAAGCTCACTTTCAAAGAAAGCGGTAAAAAAATTAAAGCAGCATAATGTTGAGATCAAATCTTATATGCCTGTGTTTTTTTCAAGATTTGCCCATAAAGCAAACTATAGAAATCACCGAAAAATTGTTATTATTGATGATAATACCGGGTTTTTGGGAGGGATGAATATAACGGATAAATATATTAATCCAAACAATACCAACCTTTTTTGGCGCGATACTCATGTAATGATCAAAGGCGAAGCAGTTTTTGATTTGCAATTATTATTTATTAGTGATTGGTTTTTTGTTAGTGGAAAAAAAATTAAACCCAATCAAAATGTCGATTTTGGTTCAATAGATTGTCAAGTACCAACAAGTATTTTAGGAAGTGATTATGGAACAGATTTCCAACATATTATGGAAGCATTTTTTGGAATGATAACAAATGCTAAAGAAGAAGTATTAATATCTACTCCATATTTTTTACCCAATGAAACAATTTTAAATGCCTTGATAATTACTGCTAAAAGCGGTGTAAAAATTAAATTATTATTGCCCCAAAAAACTGATCTTGTATCAGCATATTATGCATCACAAACATATCTTAAGGAAGTATTAAAAAATAATATTGAAGTATATTATTATACTAAAGGAATGATGCATGCAAAAACAATGATTGTAGACAATAGTATATGTACTGTTGGAAGTACAAATATGGATCAACGCAGTTTTGATTTAAATGCTGAAGTAAATATGTTTATAATTGATGAAAAAAAATCATTAGAATTAAAAAGTCAATTTGAAGCAGATCTAAAAGATTCTTATAAATTAAATATCAATGAGTTGTTAAACTGGCCATGGTATAAAAAAGCACTCAGCTCATTAGCCAGATTGATAGCTCCAATTTTATAAAAAATGGATTTTATAACTAAAGAAATTGATTCTTATGCTATTGAACATTCACAAAATGAACCAAAACTTTTAAAGGAACTCAATAAAGAAACCTGGCAAAAGATGCTCATACCACGAATGTTAAGCGGACATTATCAAGGTAGGTTACTATCGATGATTTCAAAACTTATTAATCCAAAAACGATTTTAGAAATTGGTACTTATACAGGTTATTCCGCTTTGTGTTTAGCTGAGGGACTACAGAACAAAGGATTATTACACACCATAGATTATAATGAAGAATTATTAGATTTTCAAAAGAAATATTTTAACAAATCAAAGTATAAAGATCAAATAAAAACATATTTAGGTGATGCTCTTGATATAATACCTAAAATTGAAGATAAATTTGATTTGGTTTTTATAGATGCCGATAAAACCAATTATTCAAATTATTATAATTTGATTATAAATAAGATGAATAAAGGTGGGGTTATTTTATCAGATAATGTTTTATGGAGTGGAAAAGTTACTGAAAAACCTAATCCAAAAGATAGTGATACAATTGCATTGATTTTGTATAATAAATTACTAAAAAACGATTCAAGAATTGAAACTGTTTTGCTTCCTATTAGAGATGGTTTAACGATCAGTAGGGTAAAATAAAAACTATAGCGGTAAGAATTTTTTTCTAAAAATAACTATTAGAATACCACTTCTTAAGATCATCCATATTGTAAAGGCTATCCAAATTGCATATAATTTTAAATCAAAATAATTACCCACTAACAAAAAAGGAATAAAACCAAAAAATGTAGCAATTACCAACGTATTTCGTAAAATTACAGCCTCAGCCATTCCTTTAAAAATACCATCAAAAACAAAGGCAAATGCATTGATGGGTTGCATTAAAATCACTATCCAAAAAATTGAATAAAATAATTGTAATACATCATTATCTTTCGTAAATAATAATCCGATTTCTTGATAAAAAGTAAAACATAAAACTCCTAAAATTAAGGTAATAATTAAGGTAAACTTGCTTAGATCATAGCTTAATTTCCAAATTTTTGTATAATTATTTTCCCCAACAAATTTCCCTGACATGATATTTCCAACACTTGCATAACCATCAATAAAAAAAGCAAAAAACAACCAGATTTGAAAGGCAATTGTTTGGGCAGCAATATAATTAGTACCGTATTTTGCAGCATAAGCATTGGCTAAATAAAGGGCTATATTTAAAGCAATAGCACGAATTATTAAATTGGCGCTCAATGATAGAATTGTTTTTATTTCCGGATGAAAAGGAAAAGTTAAACGAAGTGAAAAAGGTGTTTTTTTAATAGACAAGATCAAAGCCAAAAGTGCCATAATAAATTGAGCAATTACACTGGCCCACGCAGCTCCTTCAACATGCATTGGTTGTATAAAACCATCAATACCGTATATTAAAACAAAATCTAATCCCACATTTAATAAAGCACCAATAATACTAATTACCATTGGCCAAAAAGTATTTTGTAATCCTCTAAAAACACCAAAAACTGAAAAGACAAAAAGAGTAAAAGGTAGACCCAAAGCTCTAATTTTATAATAACTAACAGAGTATTTTAAAACTAATCCTGTAGCGTTATAAAGTGTAAAGATCTCATTGATAAAAAAGATAGTAATAAAATAAATAATAAAACTTAAAATGATGTTTATTGTTATTATTTGGGCAGGTAAAGCAGCAATTTCATCAATTTTTTTTGCTCCTAAATATCTAGCGATTATGGCCGAAATTGCTGAACGGGTTTGTGCTAAGATCCAAACTATAGCAGAAATAAATGAACCGGCTATACCAACAGCAGCAAGTGATTCAATAGGATTTATATTGATATTGCCTATGATTGCAGTATCGGTTATTGATAATAAAGGTTCAGCTATACCCGAAATTATAGCAGGTATTGCCAATTTATTTATGTAAGAAAAAGAAAATTTTTGTGTTTTGCTCAAATTTTGTATTTCAAATGTTTACAAAGGCGAAAGTAAGGTATTAAAGAGTACAATCTCATAATATTTTTATAATGTTGAAGTTAGATTATATACCTACTTGGCTTACTTTTTTTCTGTGTTTAGGAATACTTTTGGGTTACCATTTTCCTTTTAAATATGAATATTTATTAATGGTTATACTTCTTTTAATTGTACTATTATTCCTGTCATTTTTTAAAGCAAATAATATTTTACATACTACATTAAGATTTTCAATAATCTCATTTGTGATTTTCATTTTTATTGGAATAATAACTATAACAATTCATGATGAAACTTCACATGAGAAACATTATTCAAAATTTTTGGAGGAAGAAAATCACACCATACTTCAGATAGATAAAATTTTAAAAAAAAATTCTTTTTATATTAATTACTGGGCAAATATTATACAGATTAATAATCAAGATGTAAGAGGAAAAGTATTAATTAAGGTTGTTAAGGATAGTTTTACAAGAGAGTTTGATGTAGATGATATTATTTTCACTAAATGTGATATTGCACCTTTAAAATCACCTTTAGATCCTTATGAATTTAACTACAAGGAGTATCTGCAAAGGCAACAGATCTATCATCAGTTAAAATTGAATGATAATGAAATTTTATTATTAGATTTAGAAAGACACACCATAAAAGGTTTTGCTTCAAAGCTGAGAAACACTATAAATATAAACCTTCAAAAGTTTAATTTTTCTAATGATCAACTATCAATAATAAATGCATTATTGTTAGGACAACGACAAGATATTTCAACTGAGTTATATAATAATTATAAAAATGCGGGAGCGGTTCATATACTGGCAATATCGGGTTTACACATAGGAATTATCCTATTGATCTTAAATTTTTTACTAAAACCAATTGAATTGTTTAAATACGGAAAGTTTATTAAGCTCCTGATTTTAGTAATTATTTTATGGTTATTTGCCTTGATAGCAGGGTATAGTGCATCGGTAGTTAGGGCAGTTACAATGTTTACCGCAATAACAATTGGATTGACATTTAATAAAAGGTCAAAAGGGAATAATGCTTTAGTTATTTCAATGTTCTTTCTATTGTTGTTCAATCCGTTTTATTTATTTGATGTAGGATTTCAATTGAGTTATCTGGCTGTTTTTTTTATCATTAATTTGCAACCGGAACTCGTAAAATTATTTAAACCAAAGTATAAAATAATACGATATTTTTGGCTATTATTTACGGTCACCATTGCTGCACAAATTGGGGTACTTCCTTTGAGTTTGTATTATTTTCATCAATTTCCCGGTTTATTCTTTATTTCCAGTATGGTTATTATTCCATTTTTAGGTCTGATCCTTGGTTTGGGTTTTTTGATAATTATTTTAGTTTTATTTCAAACCTTACCAATAACATTTGTTAAATTTTATGCTTTTATTATTGAAACATTAAATAATTTTGTTGCTTATATTTCAGATCAGGAGTCATTTTTATTTCAAAATATTCCAATATCAATTTTTCTTACTATCACGATCTATATATTTTTATTTTCGGGATTATTATTTCTTAATATTAAGACTCAAAAAAGCGTAGTTGTATTATTTTTAAGTATAATAATTATTCAGGTAGTACTGATATATGAAAAACAAGACATGCAAACTTCAGGAGAATTCATAATTTTCAATAAAAAAAGAAGCACAATTATTACTAATAGAAAAGGGGATGAATTAACCATTTTTACGGGTATAAGCCAAGAAAACTTAAGAGGGAATAATGCAATTAAAAATTATAAAATAAATGTTGGAAAATTTAAAAAAGAAGAAACAAAAACCCTCAACAATATTTATTCCTTTAACAATAATAAAGTATTGATTATTGATAGTACAGCGATATATCCTAATTATTTTAAAAATCCTGAATTTTTATTATTGCGTCAATCCCCAAAAATTAATTTAGAAAGAATGATTAAAGAAATTCAACCTAGAACGATTATTGTTGATGCTTCAAACTATAAAAGTTACATCCAAAGGTGGGAAAAAACGTGTAAAAATCATCAAATAGATTTTTATAACACATCAAAAGAAGGTGCATTCATCTATGCGTATTGAGATGTGTAAAACTTACAATTTTATGTATATTTGCACGTTTCATAACAGAAGATAAAAGATTTACTATGAAAATAATTGTTCCTATGGCGGGTATTGGTTCTCGATTGAGGCCTCACACACTAACTGTACCCAAACCTTTAACATTAATTGCAGGCAAACCAATAGTACAAAGATTGGTAGAAGATATTGTAAAAGTTGTTCATCAGAATGTAGAAGAGATAGCTTTTGTTATTGGTCCTAGTTTCCCTAAAGATACTGAAGAAAAACTCTTACAGATTGCCAATGGTTTAAATGCAAAAGGCAGCGTTTTTATCCAAGAACAGGCGTTGGGCACAGCACATGCTATTCAATGTGCAAAAGAGTCCTTAAACGGACCTTGTGTTGTTGCTTTTGCAGATACTTTATTTAAGGCAAATTTTACATTAGATGATCAATCTGATGGTGCAGTTTGGGTTAAACAGGTTGATGAGCCAAGTGCCTATGGGGTAGTTAAACTAAGTGAAGGTGTTATTACTGATTTTGTTGAAAAACCTAAAGAGTTTGTTTCTGATCTTGCAATTATTGGAATATATTATTTTAAAGATGGTGGTATTTTACGTGATGAAATTCAATATCTTTTAGATAACGATATTACAGAAAAAGGCGAATATCAATTGACCAATGCTTTGGAAAATTTGAAAAAAAAAGGGTTGAAATTTGTTCCGGGAGAAGTATCAGATTGGATGGATTGTGGGAATAAAGAAATTACTGTTGAAACCAATGGTAAGGTTTTACAATTTGAAAGATCTGCAGGAAATAATTTGGTTTCTAAAACAGTTACTTTGGATAACTCAACGATCATTGAACCTTGTTATATTGGAGAAAATGTAATTCTTATAAATTCTACTATTGGTCCAAATGTATCATTGGGAGATGGGTGTAAAGTAGAAAACTCAACGATTAAAGAATCATTAATCCAAACCAATACAACTATTAAAAATGTAAATCTTGTTGATGCAATGATAGGTAATAACGCATATTTTGATGGTAATTATTCATCAGTCAGTATAGGTGATTTTTCAATATTGAAATAAAATAAATGCTTGAACAAAGGTTATATATTATTATTTTTGGATTATTATTTTTACCGATGATGATCTTTGCTCAAGAAGATATTGCATCTAAAGAAGATATGCTTGTTGAACAAAAACAAATTAGTTTTGATACTTTCTTTTTTGAAGCACTACAACAAAAAAGTATCGGTAATTTTGATAAAGCCATATACGCTTTAGAGGCCTGCCAAGATATTGATCCTGATAACTTAGCAGTTTTATTTGAATTTTCAAAGAATTATTATTATCAAAATAAATTTACTGAAGCTGAATACTATGGTTTGAAAGCAATGCAAATTATGCCAAATAATATATATCTTTTAAGACATTTAAAAGAAATTAAATTAAAAAAGAATGATTTTAAGGGTGCGATAAAATTTCAGAGATCAATTATAAGTCAAAAGAAAGATGAAGAAGCTGATTTGATTTATATATTTATACGATCAGGCGATATAGAAAGTGCAAAAGCTTTATTACAAAAGTTAGAAAGGGAAAATAGATTACCCGATTCTTTTAATTCTTTGAGAGAATCATTATTACAAGAAAAAACATCAATATCTCAAAATAATGAAAATTTAAATATACCTACCAGTAGGTTAGACAAATTAAAGAAATCGTATAATAGTGATAATGATTTTGAAACCTTAAAGCAAATCTTAGATAGAGAGCTTAAAACTAAACAATATCTTATCTTACTTAGTGATAGTAAAGACGCGATCAATAAATATCCTTCACAACCATTTGTTTATTTGATGAATGGTATTGCCTTAAATAAACTAAGGAAATATAATGAAGCCATTATTATTTTAGATGAGGGTTTAGAATTTGTGATTGATGAACCTGTTTTAGAATCACAATTTATGGAGCAACTAAGCTTGAGTTATAAAGGTATAGGCGAAAATAAAAAGGCAACTTCATATTTCAATAAAATGTTAGAACTTCGAAAATAATAATATGCTTAAAAAGACTTTACTGATATTTTTAATTTTTTTATTACATTTTTCCTGTAAAAGCAGTAAGGTTTCAACAAATGAAAATATTGCAAACTTATCTTCTAAAAAGATAATCAATAATCATTATGCTGATAATCTAAAAAATAAAGATATTAAAGCCAGATTGACTATTAATTATAAGGGAAAAACTGATCTTCCAGAATTAAAAGGATCTCTTAGAATTGTTAAAGATAGTGCAATATGGATTAGTATTTCAAAACTAGGTTTTCCTGTTGGCAAATTATTGGTAACTCCTTCGAGAGTTAAGTTTTATGAAAAAATTAATAAAACATTTTTTGATGGTGATTATAGTATTATAAGCATGTTGCTAGGAACTGATTTCGATTTTTATAAGGTGCAAAATCTATTTATGGGACAAGCATTATTAAATTTAAAAGATCAAAAATATAGTTCAAAAATTAAACAAAAAAAATATTTATTAATTCCTAAAAAGAAAAATCCTATTTTTGACATGTTATTTTGGATAGATCCAATAAATTTTAAAATTATTAATGAAGAATTTAGATTTAATGATAATAAGATTTTAAAAATTAATTATAATAATTACACCAAAATTAATGATTTATCATTCCCTGGAGGATTTATAATCGATGCAATTGGAGAAAATAGAAGCACCAAAATTAATGTCGATTATAAAACAGTTGAACAAGGATCAAATCTAAAAACACCATTTGTAATACCTGAAAATTATAAGAAATTAAAACTGAAATGATTTTATTTTTTACTAAAAGAAATCAAATAAATAAGTGGAGAAAAAACCATAATAGTAAAAGAAATTTTATCTTAATTTTTACGGCTATATTTTTTTTTACAATGTCATTTTCATCTTATGGACAAAGTAAGAAATCTTTGGAACAACAACGATTAAAGCTTAAAAAAGAGATCAGAGAGATCAATACTCTTTTATTCCAGTCAAAGAAAAAAGAAAAAAATTTATTATCAGATCTAAATGATCTAAATAAACGAATTAATGTTCGTACAAAATTAATTGAGACCATCAAAAAGGAAACAAATGAATTAAATAAAGATATTCAGGAAAACGAAAAAGAAGTAGATCAATTGAAAGAGCATTTAGAGGCTCTAAAAGTTGAATATGCCAAAATGGTACGACAATCGTATAAAAGTAAAACAAAACAAAGCAGAATGATGTTTTTATTGTCTTCTGAGAGTTTTTTACAAGCTTATAAACGAATTCAATATATAAATCAATATGCAGCTTACAGGGCAAAACAAGGTGAGGAAATTACTGTAGAAACAGTTAAATTACAAAATTTAAATGATTTTTTAAAAGAGCAAAAAATCGAAAAAGAGCTATTGATCACCGAAAATAAAAAAGAGGCTGATAGCATTAAAAATGAAAAGATTTCACAAGAAGGATTAGTTAAACAGATTAAAAAGAAGGAAAAGAAGTATATATCTATTATAAAGAAAAAGCAACTTGAAGAAAATGAAATTGACAGGAAAATTGAAAAAATAATTCGAGAAGCTATAGCAAAATCAAATAAAGAATTAAATATTAAAGGATCTGGTTTTAAGCTTACTCCAGAAGCAAAAATTTTAGAAAAAAGTTTTATTGCCAACAAAGGAAAATTACCCGCACCAGTTAAAAGGGGGGTAGTTGTAAGACATTACGGGAAACAATCTCATCCCACATTAAAAGGAATTACGATTGAAAGCAATGGTGTTTTTTATGCTACTGAAAAAGGCAGTAACGCCCGAGTTGTTTTTAATGGTAAAGTTTTAGCAATTCAAGTTTTACCAGGCAAGAAAAAAGCAGTTTTGATTCAGCATGGAAACTATATTTCTGTTTATAAAAATTTAGATAATGTAACCGTTCAAAAAGGTGAATTGGTTAAAACAAAGCAAGAAATTGGTAAGATCCATACCGATAAAACTACAGGAAAAACAATATTAGCTTTTGTTTTATTTAAGGAAATAAAACGTGAAAACCCTGAAGAATGGGTTTATAAAATTTAAAATAAAAACATAAAAAAAGGATACAATATTTTGATTGGAATCCTTTTTTTTAAATGTATAGGTTTAATTTTTAACCAGAAAATTTTCTTTTCTGATCTTTAATTCAGAAAGTACATTTAAAGCTTCTTCAACATAAATATCTTTATTTAAATTTTTATGCCAGATTTCTCTTTTTTTGGCTAAAATAGAATCTTTTTCTACGAGTGGAATTTCATATTGTGGGGAATTAAAAACCAAATCACTTTTATATTTATTTATGGCCTCAAATTCTTTATTTTGGGCTTCTCTATTTTCAATATCTTTTTTATAATCATCATAGTTTAAATAAACTATATTGTTATCTCTACCTTCTTTTAACCATCTTGCATTTTTATCAATTAAGGCAAATTGAGGATTTGACGCAATTCTTTTTTTACTTTCATTAATTACCAAATCAGAATTTTCATAAATATTTAGTTGAGAATATTTAGCTTGCTTCACCTTATCCCAAGCCATAGGATTTTTTTCATCTCTTTCTCCAATTTCCAGATAAGTATATCGGTCTGGCATAGCGATATCTGATACCACACCCTTTAATTGAGTAGAGCCACCATTTATCCTATAAAATTTTTGAATTGTCATTTTAAGAGCTCCTAAATCTTCAGGATACTTATAATAATTATTTAAAGGGAGTAAATTTTGAACGGTTCCTTTGCCAAAAGTTTGCTTACTACCAATAATTATAGCTCTATTATAGTCTTGCATAGCAGCGGCAAAAATTTCAGAAGCTGAAGCCGATAATTCGTTAACTAAAATTACCAGTGGGCCATCCCATTGTATTTTTTTATCCTTATCGGATCTTACATTTGGATCTTCACCTCTATATTTTACTTGTACAACAGGTCCATCTTTAATAAAAAAACCTGCTATTTCAATAGCTGTTTTTAAAGATCCACCTCCATTGTTTCTTAGGTCAATTAGTAAACCTTCTACATTCTGTTCTTTTAAACGTGAAATTTCCTGTTCCATATCAGTAGCAGAATTGCGAAAATTTCTTTCATTAAAATCTATATAAAATTTTGGCAAATTGATTATACCAAAATTATGACCATCTTTTTTTACAAGACTTGATTTTACAAAAGTTTCATCCAGCTCAACAACGTCTCTAATTATTGAAATAACCTTTATCGTACCATCAATTTTAAGCACGGTTAATCTCACTTCAGTTCCTTTTTTTCCTTTGATAAATTCAATGGCATTATCAAGTCGCATTCCAATGATATCCTTTGGTTCTCCATCACCCTGTGCCACTTTTAAAATTGCATCACCAACTTCTAATTCGCCACCTCTCCAGGCCGGACCTCCTGAGATTAATCCATCAACTGTAGTATATTCTTCTTTTTTACGTAATCTGGCACCAATTCCTTCTAACTTGCCCGCCATACTAATATCAAATCTTTTCTTATCTTTTGGAGCAAAATAACTGGTATGAGGATCAAAGCCTAAAGTTATACTGTTAATATAAATTGAAAACCAATCCATTTCTTCAAGATCATTCATAAAACCATAAAAGTCATCAAGACTTTTTTCGGATCCTTCACGTGCTTCTTCCTCTAATTTTTTAAATGATTGTTGTGGGTAATTACTATCGTTTTCAAGGTTACTTTTTTGTAACCTTTCTTTTTCATATAATCTTGAAAGTGTATTGGCTTTTAATTGTTCTTGCCAGATTTTAATTAATTCGGCATCATTTTTTGCAAAAGATTTATTATCATAATCCAATGAATAAGTATCCTTTTTATCAAAATCAAATGGATGTTTTAAAATATCTTTATAATAGATTTTCGATTCATTTAATCTTTTTATATATCTATTATAAACCAAATAGAAAAAACTCAGATCTTCATTTTTAATTTGATCGTCAATTAAATATTTGTATTGTGAAAACTCATCAATGTCACCTTGAAAGAAAAACCTTTTTGTTGGATCCATACCATCAATGAATTCATCAAAAACTTTTGCAGAAAATGCATCATTTATTTTTTGAGGTTCATAATGCCCTTTTTGTAAAGCGTATCTTATAAGAGATATTAAAACTTTATCCTTCTCCGGATCGGAATTGGTTTTTGATTGAAAACTGAGTAATAAACCCGCAAAAATTAATATTGTAAAAAGTATTTTATAATTCCTTTTCATAAATAGGATAATTTTATGCATTATTTGTATTTTTAGTCATAACACTAAAACAGTGCCAAGATAATAAAAATATGTAGTTATTGTTATTTTTTTTAGAATTCAATAACCATATCAATGCAATAGTAATATTTTTAAACCCAACAGGTTCATAACAAAATGTTAAAGAGTTTTAATGAACCATAAGTTTAAAATAGTTTAAATTTGTTAAAAATATTATTTAAAATGAAATCAAAACCTTTAATTTTAATTACCAATGACGATGGTATTACAGCTCCCGGAATAAGAACTTTAATATCAATAATGAACGAAATTGGCGATGTTATTGTTATAGCACCTGACAGTCCACAAAGTGGAATGGGTCATGCTATAACTTTAGATTCCACAATTTATTGTGATGCTGTTACAATTGATGAGGGAGAACAATTAGAGTATCGTTGTTCCGGCACCCCTGCCGATTGTGTTAAAATGGCAATTAGTGAAGTATTAAACAAAAGACCAGACCTTTGTGTTTCAGGTATAAATCACGGTGCTAATTCATCAATTAATGTGCTTTATTCAGGTACAATGAGTGCAGCTATTGAAGCTGGAATTGAAGGTATTCCAGCCATAGGTTTTTCTCTTTTAGATTATTCATGGCATGCAAATTTTGATAAATTAAAAGAGCATATTAAAAAAATTGCTTTGGAAGTTTTAGAAAATGGTATGCCAGATGGCGTGGTATTAAATGTAAATTTTCCAAAAATTGAAGAAAATGATTTTAAAGGAATAAAAATTTGTCGTCAGGCTCGTGCAAATTGGGTAGAGGAATTTGATAAAAGGACTAATCCTCAAGGTAAAGAATATTATTGGTTAACCGGGAAATTTGTAAATTTAGATCATGGTGAAGATACCGATGTTTGGGCTCTAGAAAATGATTATATTTCAGTAGTACCGGTACATCTCGATTTAACTGCCCATCACTTTATCACTGAATTAAATTCTTGGAATTTATAATGTTATGAATAAAAAAAAGGAAATAATAATTGGTTTTATTATTGCCATAGTAGCTACTGTTTTCGGTTTTTATTTGTATTTAGTTTTTCTGTCACCATACAGTTTTGAAGAATCGATTAAAGTAATAAGAGAGGGTAAATTGTGGGGTAAAGTTTTGGGTTTAGCGGCAATTCCAAATTTATTTGTGTTTTTTATTTATTTAAAAAAGAAACAAGATTATAGGGCCCGCGGTGTATTGTTGGCAAGTTTT
The DNA here is from genome assembly GCA_029938265.1 of Flavobacteriaceae bacterium. Taxonomy (GTDB): domain Bacteria; phylum Bacteroidota; class Bacteroidia; order Flavobacteriales; family Flavobacteriaceae; genus Namhaeicola. Next base: position 18,720 of record JAOZVI010000004.1, read on the forward strand.
GTACTGGCCTTTGCAGTTTTATTATTACAGTTTTTATAGTTTATTGGTAACAGATGAAGTATTATATCATAGCTGGAGAAGCATCAGGAGATCTACACGCATCAAATTTGATGAAGGCATTGAAAGAGAAAGATATCCATACTCAATTTAGGTTTTGGGGAGGTGATTTAATGCAAAATGTAGGAGGAGATTTAGTTAAGCACTATAGAGATCTAGCTTTTATGGGTTTTGCTGAAGTTTTGATGAATTTAGGAACTATTTTAAACAATATTAAGTTTTGTAAACAGGATATTATAAACTATAGACCTGATATATTAATTTTAGTTGATTATCCGGGGTTTAATATGAGAATTGCAGAATTTGCAAAGCAAAAAAAAATACCAGTTCATTATTATATCTCTCCCCAAATCTGGGCATGGAAAGAGAATCGCATTAAAAAGATTAAACGCGATGTTGATCAAATGTATGTGATCTTACCTTTTGAAAAGAAATTTTACGAAAAGAAACATAATTTTCCTGTTCATTTTGTTGGACATCCTTTATTAGATGCTATAGCAGACAGGAATCAATTTGATATTGAAAAATTTAAAAAAGATAATGGTTTAAATAATAAATCAATTATAGCGCTTTTACCCGGGAGTCGAAAACAAGAAATTACAAAGATGCTTTCAGTTATGCTTAAAATGGTTGATAAATTTAGTGATTTTCAATTTGTTATTGCAGGAGCTCCGAGCCAGGATCTTGAGTTTTATAAAAAAATCATCAATAAAAAAGAAGTTTCAATTGTTGAGAATAAAACATATGATCTACTTTCAATATCTTTTGCAGCATTGGTTACTTCAGGTACAGCAACCTTAGAAACAGCTTTGTTTAAAGTGCCCGAAGTAGTGTGTTATAAAGGAAATGAAATTTCATATCAAATAGGGAAACGTTTGGTAAAAAACATCAAATACATCTCTTTGGTGAATTTAATTTTAGATAAAGAAGCTGTTACCGAGCTTATTCAGGGTGATTTTAATGAAAAGAGATTAGAAGATGAGTTATTTAAAATTTTAGATCATAAAAAGAGAGAAAAAACATTTGATAATTATTATGAACTAGAACTAAAATTAGGAGGAAAAGGAGCAAGTGAACTAACAGCTGAATTAATAATTAACAATTCTTAAAATATCAATCCTTTATAATTCTTTAATATCTTCAGCATTAATCCAACCGGTATTACCATCAGCAAGTTTAATTTTTTTCCAGTTATCTAAAGTTTCTAAAACTTTAACTTTGGTTCCTTCGTGGAGTTCAAAATTAATTTCACCCGTTTGTGTAGGAGCACTTTTTACATCGGTTTGAGCTGCAAAAACAATAGCGTATTTAGTACTTTGAATAATTTTTTTATTTTGATTTGCAAAAAACACATTCACCAAAACAATAGCGGCACTTGCGATACTGGCAATAAAAAAAATACGTTTTTTTGAAGTATAATTTGAAAAATGATATAATAAGAAAAATAAGGCAAATAATAAGGCAAAAATTACTGCCAGAATAGCCCAGGTATTATAGGTGATTTTTAATATAATATTTTCTCTGAATTTTTGCCCTAGACTTTTTGGTAGAGGTTCAATATTATCAATGATCATTCTGTTTGCATAATCTAAATTAAAAAGGATGTCTTCATCATTTGGATTTAACTGCAAAGCCTTTTCATAATAATAAATTGATGGAGCAACCTGATTTGTCTTAAAATACGTGTTGGCCATATTAAAATACAAGGCATCAGATATTGAGTTTTTTTCTTCAATATCTATATAAAGTTGCAAGGCTCTTGTAAATTGTTCATTTTGATAAAATTTATTTGCCTTAACAAATAAACTATCAATGTTTTGAGAACTTGCTGTTAAACTAAAAAATAATAATATATATAAATAAATCTTCTTCATCCGTATAATTCTTTAAGAAAGATATTTATCTAATTTAGTAATAACTTGTTTTGCTTTATTATATTCTTGTTTCATTTGTAAATTGGTTGTTGGCGTATATCTGGCAAAATTACAATCATCCATAATTTCTTTAAAATTATCAATGGTTTGATCATCTACATTTTTATTTTGTAATATTTCAACTATTTTATCCATATTAATATCGCTGGTTTCCACCTGTAATTTTGCTTTTAAATAGTTATGTATAGCTCTTTCTAAAGCTTCATAAAATGGTTCTTTATTACCTAACTGTTTTTTTGCTTTTGATAAATATTTTCTTGCCAATCTATTTGCTTTTCTACGTTTATTGCCAACAACATCATTATCTCTATCTTGCTTTTTCTTACCTAAAAACATTCCAATAGGAATTGAGAGTAATGGTAATAAAAGTAAAATATAGTACAATTTAGAACTGTAAAAATCTTCTTCATTTTCTTCTGAGATGAATTCTGTTTTTGTTTTAATAAAACGGATATCATTTCCACTACTTATAACAGTTTGTTTGGTAATGGTATTATTTTCACTTTCAACAGGAGTTTTCCCCTGAGGGACATTAATAAATAAAGCTTCTGAAATAATAGTTTGGTATTTTTCTTCTTTTGGATCAAAATAAGAAAAGGATACTTCAGGAATTTTAAATTTTCCTTTAAATTGTGGTACAACCGCATATCGATCATTGATCTTACCTTTTAGACCTCCTAAACTTGTGTTGATCTTTTCATTGTGCTCAGGTTCATAAACTTCTAGACCAGGAGGTGATATTATTTTGGGTAATTCAATTAATTTTAAATTTCCTTTACCCGAAACTTCAACCAATAAGCTTGCAGATTCATTTGCTTTTAATGTTTTTTTACTACTAGTTACATTAAAATTAAAAATACCAACAGCACCATTATAATCTACTGGTTTATTTTCAATAGGTAGAGGTTTAACGTTAATAACACGTTTCCCTGAAGTTGCGGTAAAGCTTACATCATTAAAGATCATATTTCCAAAAAAATCTCTTCTTCCCATAGGTGTACCTGCAGAAATCTCTAATTCTAATGGATTTATTTCCAGTTTTCCTGATTTATGAGGAATTAACAATGCTCTTTTTACGATCACATAACGATGTGGTTGTCCTTGAAAAGTTCCGCTTTTAGCTTCCCAACTAGCTACTTTAATTGATTGATTCCAAAAACCACTAAAAGTCGGACTAGAAACTTCGCGTGTATTTTGTACAGTAACTTTGTTGATATTTACATACAATTTATAAACTACAGAAATACTCTCACCAACATATGGATTTGCATTTGAAATTTCAGCAATCAAGTGAATATTCTGTGAAGCGACATATCTGGGATCATTAGGATCTTTAGGTAATTCAATGGCATCGGTTACGGTAATTCTAACCGTATTAGATTTTAAAGTTTCTCCTCTATAAATTATACTGGCTGACGATATTGTAAAATTACCTTTTATTGTTGGTTGAATGATATAAGTATATGTTTGTTTGAACGAACTTTTACCATTTATGGAAGAAAAACTTGTTGATTGACTGGGACCCGCAAGGACTTTGAAATTATTAAAACTAGGAGGTGTAAAATCATCACCACCTTGTTTGTCCATTGAAAACTCAATTCTAAATCGTTCATTTAACCCCAAATGATTTTTACTTACCGTGGTTTTAAAAGTAACCTGTGCCAATGTATTTTGCACGGTTAATAATAAAATAAATATGTAAAAATATTTTCTTTTCATTTCTATTAATTCAATTTTTGGGTTATTGAATTTTTAATAAATCTTACCAATCTTTTTCTTGTTTAACTTTTCTTCCTTTTTCCTTTCTGGCATTGACCTTTTTTTGTGTTTTGTTTTCTTCTTTATTCATCGCTTCTAACAATTGTTCCATTTGTTGTTTGGACAATTGATTTGGCTTTGGTTGTTGTTTGTTTTCTTGTTTTTTATCGTTTTTTTGCTCCTGATCTTTTTGATCTTGGTTTTGATCGTTCTTATCTTTTTCTTTGTTTTGATCCTTATTTTGCTGGTCTTTGTTTTGCTGATCTTTTTTATCCTTATCCTTTTTATCTTTATTCTTATCGTCTTTATTTTGTTGCTTTTCTTGCTCTAGTAATTTTTTAGCCAATGCCAGATTGTATCTGGTTTCTTCATCTTTAGAATTTTGGCGAAGCGAATTTTTATAGGCTTCAACAGCTTGAGCATATTGCTTTTGCTTCATACTTACATTTCCTAAATTGTGAAATGCTTCTGCTTTGGTTTGTTTATCTTTTGAGGTTTTTGTCACTATATCATAATGAGGTGTTGCTTCTTTAAAACGATTTTGTTCGTAAATAGTATTTCCTAAATTAAAATTAGCAATTTCATAATTTGGATTATTTTTTATCGCTTTTTTGTATTTAACCTCAGCATCTACGAATTTATTTTGTTTATATAGATCATTTCCATCTCTTACCAAGTTCTTTTCATCGAGTGTAATTGTTTTTTCAACTACTTTTTCTTGCTCCTTTTTTTGAGCAAAAAGTGTTAATGGAAAAAATATTAATATGTATATATATATTCTCATTTTAAATTAATTCGATATTAAGAATTTCTGTTTTCTTCATTAAATAAATTTAATTTTTGAATCCATTTGGTTTTCTTGTTAAGTAAAAACACATCCAAAACTAAAAACAATAAACCTAAGGCAACAAACCATTGAAACTGGTCTTTATAATCTGAAAATTGTTTTGTTTCAAATTCCTTTTTTTCAGCATCATTTAATAATTCCTCAATAAAATCAACAGTTTTAGATGTGTTATTTCCATAAATGTACTTTCCATCACCTTTTTTAGCAATTTGTTTTAAAGTTTCATCATGTAGCTGGGTAATTACTACATCATCTTTATTGTCTTTTTTATAGCCTAAAAATTTTCCATTTCGTTTCATTGGGATTGGACCTCCCTTTGTAGTACCTACTCCTATTGTAAAAGTTTTAATTCCTTCTTTTAATGCCTCTTTAGCAACATTTTCAGAGTTTTTTTTATGATCCTCTCCATCAGAAACAATAAATAAAAACCGATTGGTTTGTGATTCATCATCAAAAAATGTTTTTGACAAACGAAGTGCTTCGTTAATAGCTGTTCCTTGTGATGAAACAGTATTTGGGTTGGCATTTTGTAAAAACATTTTTGCAGCTGCATGATCAGTGGTAATAGGCAATAAGGGATATGCATTTCCGGCATAAATAATAATTCCTACCCTATCACCTCCCAGTTTATCAATAATTTTAGAAATTATTTGTTTTGCTTTTTCTAATCTGTTTGGAGCAATATCTTCGGCTAACATACTTTTTGAAACATCTAGAGCAAAAACTATATCAACTCCTTGTCTTTTAATTGTTTTGAGTTGTGTTCCAACTTTAGGATTAATCAAGGCAAAAATTAAAAATGATAAACTTAAAATAATCATAATAAATTTTAATACAGATTTAAATTTTGATGATTCGGGACTTAATTGTTTAAGCAATTGTAAATCAGCAAAAGCGCGTTGCTTTTTTCGTTTCCATAAAGCAACAACAAAATACATCACAATTAATATTGCAATAAATACAAAGTAAACTATATATTTTGGTTCTTCTATTTGATACATGAAACTTATCTAATTGTATATCAATAATTATATAAAACTTCTAAACACTGTAAATCGTAATAACATTTCTATTAAAATTAATAATCCGGCCAAAAAAACAAAAGGTCTGTATTTTTCTTGATAATTATAATATTTAAATTCTTCTACTTTAGTTTTTTCTAGTTTATTTATTTCATCGTAAATTAATGCTAACTTGTTATTATCAGTTGCTCTAAAATATTTTCCTTCGGTTTCTCCTGCAATATATTTTAGTAATTTTTCATCAATTTCAACTGGAGCTTTCTTAAAAATAAGTTTTCCACTTGCATCTTTAGCAACAGGGAAAAGCGCGGTTCCATTTGTGCCTAAACCAATAGTATAAACTTTAATTCCTAAACCTTTAGCCAGATCAGTTGCTGTTTTTGGATCAACAAATCCCGAATTATTTACACCATCAGTTAATAAAATAATCACTTTACTTTTAGCTTTACTAGCTTTTAATCTATTAACTGCCGAGCCTAATCCCATACCAATAGCAGTGCCGTCTTCTATTTCTCCCCAATGAATTTTTCTAATTGTATTTAAAACAATGCGCTTATCACTGGTAATTGGAGTTTGTGTAAAGCTTTCACCTGCATAAACAACGATGCCAATCCTATCATTCGGCCGTTGACTTACAAATTTTGATGCTACTGATTTTAATGCCTCTAAGCGATTTGGCTTTAGATCTTTCGCCAACATACTTGCCGAAACATCAATTGCCATAACAATATCAATACCCCTTGTTGTTTTAGTTTTTTTGCTTACCTCTACAGTTCTAGGACGAGCCAAAGCAATTATCAACGATGAAATTGCCAGTATTCGTAATAAATTGAGTAAAGGTTTTAATTTTGCAAGGATATTTTGTTGTGCAAATCCTTTAGTGTCAGATATTTTTAAATATGCACTATCTTTTTTTCGGGTAAAATAAACCCATGCTGCTATGATTGGTAAGATCAAAAACAACCAAAAAAATTCAGGATTTAAAAATTCTAAGTTACTCCCCATCATTTTCTTCTTTTGTTTCTACTTTAGGATGCATCTTTTCTATAACAGTTTCAGCATCTTTCCTGTGTAAATCTGTTTCATTCAATAGAGGTTTTGACTTTGCAAATTTTACCAGATCAGCCTCTTGTAATAATTTTTGTAATTTAATTATTGTTTCTTTAGGAATATTTAAATTACTACTATCATTAAAATCATTTATTGTTTCTATCAATTCATTAGTAGTAGATTCTAGTGCCGGAATATTTAGATCTTTTTCAATAAATGTTCTAACAATATTAGTTAACTCAACATAGTACAATTTAATTCTGTTTTGTTGTAAAAGATTTTTATTGTCTAATTCTTTTAATCGTTGTTTGGCCAAATCAAATGGAGGAATCTTTTCTTCGATTTCCTCTTTTGTAGGTTTTTTTCTTCTAACAAAATATATGATCACAGCTATCAGCAATAATAAACCTAACAACAACCATAAATAATTTTTATAATCATCAAAAGTATAAGGTTCTTTTTTGATGGTTTTAATGGGATACATTTTTTGTTTAAGGGTATCCACAGTTACATTAGAAACATCAATAAAAATTGAATCTATCAAGTGCGATACATCATTAATTAGTACTGATTGCTTAGGTAGCATATATCTACCACTATCAAAAGATGTTAAAATATATTTTCTAAAATATTTGTTTTTAACTGAATCAATATCAAAAGCTTCAACCAATTCAATTTTTTTTAAACTATCAAGATTTAACTTTGGAAAAAAGATCTCATTTACAGAATCTTTATCAACATAAATTTGATATTGGATCTGTTCTCCAATTCTAATTTTTGTAGTATCTACTTTAACAGATACCTCTTGTGCACTAGTAACAAAGCTTATCATAAAAAAGATCATTATAAAATGATAATTTTTTGAAGCAACTTTTTTTACAAAGTTTTGAAGAATGAATTTATATTTTAGATTAATTTTAAACATTCAATCTTTTCATAGTTTATTTAATTTCTTCTCTTAAAATAGGCTAACAATTTTTTTACATAGCTCTCATCAACTCTAGTGCTAATTGTACCTGCGCCACTATGGCTAAAAGAATTTAAGTAATAATCAACATGTTGCAAATAGTTAGCTCTATATTTGGTTCTTACTTTTTTTGAGTTAGTATTTACCAAAATTGTTTTTCCGGTTTCAGTATCTTGCATTGGCACCATTCCTAATTTTGGTATCTCAGTTTCATATTTATCATATATCCTGATTCCGGTTACATCGTGTTTTTTTGCGACAATTTTGAGTGCATTTTCATAATTTTCATCCATAAAGTCTGATAAAACAAAAACAATTGCTTTCTTTTTCATCACGTTTGAAAAGTATCTCAAAGCATGTGAAATATCAGTTTTTTTACTTTTTGGTTGAAATTCAATTAATTCTCTAATAATTCTCAGAACATGAGTTTTTCCCTTTTTGGGAGGAATAAAAAGTTCGATCTCATCCGAAAATAAAAGTAAACCTACTTTATCATTATTTTGAATTGCCGAAAAAGCTAAAGTTGCACTTATTTCAGTAATAATATTTCTTTTGAATTGTTGTGATGTACCAAAAAATTCTGAAGCACTTAGATCAACCAATAACATCATGGTTAATTCACGTTCTTCTTCAAATACTTTAACAAAAGGTTCGTTATAACGTGCTGTTACATTCCAGTCGATTGATCGGATATCATCACCAAACTGATATTGGCGTACCTCAGAAAAGGTCATACCACGTCCTTTAAAAGAACTGTGATATTCTCCTGAAAAAATATGATCAGACAAACGACGTGTCTTGATCTCGATTTTTCTAACTTTTTTAAGTATTTCTTTGGTATCCAACACTATTAGATTTCAGTTGGCAGTTGCAGTTGGCAGTATTATACAGCATGTAAATATATTTATGAATTACAGCTCACTGCTACTGAAGACTGCAAACTATTTTAAGGTACTTCTATTTCATTTACAATTTTATTGATAATATCTTCTGAAGTGATATTTTCAGCTTCGGCTTCATAGGTAATACCTATTCTATGACGAAGCACATCATGAACAACAGCTCTAATATCTTCAGGGATCACATAACCACGACGCTTGATAAAGGCATAACATTTAGCTGCCATTGCCAAACTGATACTTCCCCTTGGTGAAGCTCCAAAACTGATCAAAGGTTTAATTTCCGGTAAACGATAATCATCAGGATAACGTGTAGCAAAAACAATATCAAGGATATACTTTTCTATTTTTTCATCCATATAAACTTCATTTACCAATTTTCTGGCATTTAAGATCTGTTTTAATGAAACCACCGGATTGATCTGTGCAAAAGTACCTTTAAGATTTTGGCGCATAATAATTTTTTCATCATCCATTTTAGGATAATCAATAACTGTTTTTAACATAAAACGGTCAACTTGTGCTTCTGGTAAAGGGTATGTTCCTTCTTGCTCAATTGGATTTTGCGTAGCCATTACTAAAAATGGTTCGTCTAATTTAAAAGTTTCATCACCGATAGTAACTTGATGCTCTTGCATGGCTTCTAGTAAAGCCGATTGCACTTTTGCCGGTGCACGATTTATCTCATCAGCTAAAACAAAATTTGCGAATATGGGACCTTTTTTTATAGAAAAATCATTTACTTTCATATTGTAAATCATTGTTCCAATAACATCAGCAGGCAATAGATCAGGTGTAAATTGTATTCTGCTAAAAGAACCTTCTACAGCCTTAGCAAGTGAATTTATTGCGAGTGTTTTGGCTAATCCGGGTACACCTTCTAATAAAATATGCCCATTACCTAACAAACCTATCAGCAATCTTTCAATCATATGTTTTTGTCCTACAATTACTTTGTTCATTTCTAATTGAAGTAGGTCAACAAAAGCACTTTCTTTTTCAATTTTCTCGTTGATTGCCTTAATGTCTATACTTGATTTTTGTTCTTCCATAATTCGTATAAAATTTCATATTTTTAGCGAAACAAAACTACATTATAATGCAATTTTAGTTTGTTAAAATATGGTTAAAATTAAAAGTGCGAAAATAATTCAATATTTTTAAAATAAAAAACCGAGTTTTACTCGGCTTTTATTATCAATATTGTTCTTCTTCATTGGGAAAGTCCTTAGATTTTACATCAGAAATATATCGTTTAAAAGCATCTCCCATTTCTGCATATAGATCCAGATATCTTCTTAAGAATCTAGGACTAAACTCATGTGTCATTCCTAGCATATCATGTGTTACCAATACCTGTCCATCAACACCTCCACCTGCTCCAATACCAATAACAGGAATAGAAAGGGTTTTTGCAACTTTTTCTGCAAGTTTTGCAGGAACTTTTTCTAAAACCAACGCAAAACAACCAAATTCTTCTAGTGCTTTAGCATCTTCAATGAGTTTTGCTGCTTCTTCTTTTTCTTTTGCCCTAACGGTATATGTTCCGAATTTATATATTGATTGAGGTGTTAAACCTAAATGCCCCATTACCGGAATCCCGGCTGTTAAAATTCTTAAAATTGATTCACCAATTTCTTTACCACCTTCTAATTTTACTGCATGTCCACCGGATTCTTTCATAATTCTAATAGCAGAATCTAAAGCTTTCCTTGAATTTCCTTGATAAGTTCCGAAAGGAAGATCAACTACAACCAATGATCTTTCATTTGCTCTAATTACTGAAGAAGCATGATAGATCATCTGATCTAAGGTAATAGGTAATGTGGTTTCATGGCCTGCCATGACATTTGAGGCGGAATCACCAACCAAAATGATATCAATTCCGGCATGGTCTACAATTTTTGCCATAGTATAATCATAAGCGGTTAACATAGCGATTTTTTCTCCATTGACTTTCATTTCAATCAATGATTTGGTTGTAATCCTTTTGTATTTTTTTTTGGCAGTTGACATATTATATAATATTTAAAAAAGTAAAACTAATGATTATTTTTCATTGACCTTTTCTACTTCTTTGATTAGGTTTGGAAAAATAGCCGGAGCAAGATTTTTAATTGGCTCATAAAGTACAGATTCTTGGGTTTGAGATTGCTCAACAAATGGTAATGTTTTATTTATTTTACTAAAGATCATCAATACAACACTTACAATTAAACCTACTTTTAATAAGCCAAATAATGCGCCTAAAAATTTATTTAAAAATCCTAATGCAATACTTTCGGCAATCTTAGTAAAAACTTTTCCAAGGATTGAAATCAGAACTAAAATAATGATAAATGTTCCGGCAAAGGAAACTAATTGCATCATTGAAGCATCCCAACTCACATAATTCTTTAAAATATTAGATAAAAAATATGAGAAATGAATTGCTCCATAAATACCTAAAACTAATCCTGCAAGTGAAGTTATTTCAACAATAAAACCTTTAAAATATCCTCTAATTAATCCAAATGCTAATAATATAGCAATAACAATATCAATATAATTCATAATAATTTGGAGTATTGTTTAAATTTCTACAATATTAATATCTTGATCGATATAAACCAAAAGTTTTTTTGAAATTGAATAATCCATTTTATTTAAAATAGTTGCATAAGATTCAATTTGATGGATATGTTTACTTTCTTGATTTCCGGTTTTATAATCGATTATTGTTACTTTGTTATTTTTGTGAAAGATCAAACGATCAGGGATAAATATTTGTTTATCATCATTTACAATTTCTCTTTCGTTAAAAATTATATTACCTTTTTGATAATATTTATTTAATTTGGGGTGTGTGACCAATCTATGCAAAATATCTTTTATCAAGAAAGACTCTTCTTTATTTAAATTACCATTACCGGTAAACCGATCAATAATTTTATCAACATCATCTTCAATAATAACTTTTGCCATTATTTCATGGATAATATTTCCGTATTGAATTGCTTTTTCTCTATCAGAATCCCATAATAATGTTGAATTGGCAACTATTGTAATTTTGTGATCTTGCCAGGGAGTACTGATAAATTCTTCCTGATCAATTGTAATTACTTCAGATTCTTTATCTCCTTTATCCTCTTTTGTAAAACTATTTACACCAAATTCGTATAAATATTTTTCTTGCTGCCAATTGCCGGTTTCTTTTAAGAATGATTTTAGAAAATGTGCACTAGTATTCATATCACCTTTTGCATCATTTTCTGAAATTATATACAATTGTTCTACAGCTCGTGTAAAAGCAACATATAATATATTAAAATTGTCGAGTTCAATTTGTTCTAATTGCTCTTGAAAAATGTTTTCTCCTTGTAAACCTGTATTTTTAATGGTTGCAGTTGAATTGATATAAAAACTATCAAAACCATAATTATTATCAAAATTATTTAGGTCATACCATGCTTTACTGCTTTTATTTACATCGTAGATTTTTAGATCATATGGAAAAATTACAACTCTATATTCCAATCCTTTGGATTTATGTATGGTAGATATTTTAACAGCATTTTTATTTTCAGAAGAGGCAATATTTAAATTGTCCTTTTTGAGTTCCCAATAGGCTAAAAATTCGTTTGTACTTTGTGATTTTTGTTGTGAAAATTTAAAGACTTCATCTAAAAAAAATTGTAAATAAGCATCCGATTTTTCCGTTAAACGGAAACTTCTAATGATATATTCTATACTTTCATACAATGGCATATATGCAAAACTTGATGCATCGTAATAAATTTGATATTTTTCAAGTTCCTTAAAAAATACATTAAGATCTTTATTGATCAGATCCGAAATAAAAACATGTTTAATTCCTTTTATTTTTATATGAGAATGCAAAAAATATAGTATATCAAATTTTGAGTTTTTATCTTTATTTTCAGTTAAATAGTATAATAAATTAATAATAAAATCAACTTTTTTATCATTCATTAACAATAGTGTTTCTGAGCTGATTATTGGAATACCCTGTTGCGATAGATAGTTGGCAATAGTTTCGCCATGCTTATTTTTTCTAACAAGAATGCAGATATCATTTCTATCAATTTTATTATCCAGATCATAAATTATCTTAGCTACTTTTTCAGGAATAATTTCAGCGCGTTGATCTTCATTAAGTTTTCCTTCAATAAAATCAATATTAACATACCCCCCTTTTTTATTATGGTTTTTTTGTTTATTTCCGGTTTTATACAGATCGGTATGGGATTCTTTAATAAAATGCTTTGAAGAATGGGTGAAGAAATTGTTATTGAAGTCAATTATTTCAGAAAAACTACGATAATTAATATCCAGATCATTTATTTTTTTTGGGATATGAAAAGGATTTGCATCATATTCTTTGCAAGAATCATCTAATTTATTTTCATCAGAAGCCAGGCAAATAAATTGTTCGGGTTTTCCTCCACGCCATCTGTAAATAGATTGTTTGGCATCACCCACCAAAAGCAAACCTGAATCTTCTTGAGCCAAGGCATTGGCAATTAACGGAATCAAATTTTGCCATTGCAGTACCGAAGTATCTTGCATTTCATCAATAAAAAAATGTTTGAATCTTTCACCAATTCGTTCGTAAATAAAAGCTGCGGGTTGTTCAATCAAATGCTTGCTGATAATTTGGTTAAATTCAGCAATAAATTTGATGTTATTTTCTTCTTTTATCTCATTTAACGATTTGTTTAATTCGCTTAAAACTGCTAAAGGTGTGAGTCCGTTTAATAATAGCTTAACCAAACTATAAGATTTGTACAAATCCTCAGAATGATTATATAAGTTTAATAATTCCGGTAAAATACCATTGATCAATAATTTAATTTTTTCCGGCTTTGAGTTTGCAAAATAAGTGTTTTCTTCAATACGCTCTTTTAATTTACTTTGATTAAAAAATTTGACCTTTTGTAGATTACCCGATAAATTAATAAAATGGTTGGGCAACATTGAACGGTAAAAATCTTTATAATCTAAGCCTGCTCCATCAATAATTGTTAAAGCTTTTTTACCTGTTTCTATAAAATCATTTTCAATCTCTTTTTTTTGTTTTATTAGATATTTTTTAAAATTTAAAAAATCAGTAATATTTCTTTTTTGTAATTTTTCTAATTCAACAGCATCATTTTCATTCAATAGGATTTTCGAAACTTTATTCAAATCATTAGAAACGTCCCATGATCTATCATCATCAGCTTGTTGCAAGGCATAATCAATTAAAATTTTGGATATATTCTTATCGATTCCAATTTGAGAGATCACATTTTCAACAGCTTCATTTAACCAGGGTTCGGTATCCATTTCAACATCAAAATTCACTGACAAACCCAGATCAAGAGCAAAAGTCCGAATTAATTTATGTGTAAAAGTATCGATCGTATTGATATTGAAAGCTGTATAATTTTGTAAAATAGCATCCAATATGTTTTTTGCTCTATTTTGAAGTACTTCTTTATCTTTTCCTGTTTCATCGACTAAGATCTGTAACATTTCATTTTTATTAGCCATTGAAATTTCGCGTAGATTAGTAATTACACGCTCTTTCATTTCAGCTGCAGCTTTATTGGTAAAAGTTATAGCAAGAATGTTTTGAAACAAATATTTATCATCAGATTGCAAAAGTATTTTTATATATTCCTTAACCAGAGTAAAGGTTTTTCCACTTCCAGCAGAGGCATTATAAACTTGAAAAGAGGTTTGATTTTGCACTAAAATTATTTTAAGTAAAAGTAGTAAAAAATCAATTTAGAAAATAGTTTACTTTAGCTTCGTCTTAAAAATGGTTAAATTTTTTATGGATAAAAGGAATAAAAAATGATAATGATTAGGAAAATAATAAAATGGATCATTACACTTGTTCTAATTCCTGTTGTATACTTGCTTGTATCATTGGTCTTAACATTTATTCCGGTAAACGGTAATAATGATTATACAGAAAAGAATAATTCAATTTATTTAAATTCAAATGGTATTCATTTAGATATTATTATTCCAAAAGATCAAATTGACTCAAAACTTATAGATGGACTAGAGTATTCTAAAAATGATGCATATTTTTCATTTGGTTGGGGTGATAAAAATTTTTATTTCAATACGCCAACCTGGAATGATCTAACATTTAATAATGCTTTTAAAGCTTTATTTATAAATAGCTCAACGTTAATTCATTTAACCAAATATTCAACAATTCAAGAATACTGGGTAGAAATAAAAGTAAATCAAGATCAATTATATAAGATCAATCAGTATATCAATAAAACATTTTATGTTGATAAATTTGATGAAAAAATATTATTGAAGAACAAAGGGTATACAAGTGATGATGATTTTTATGAAGCTTTGGGAAGTTTTTCAATCTTTAAAACTTGTAATAGTTGGGTTAATTCAGGATTAAAAGAAAGTAATATAAAAGCTTGCTTATGGACACCTTTTGATTTTGGTTTGCTCAACATGCATAAATAAATATTCTTTTTGTAATTTTAGCTTTTTAAAAAATAAAATCAATTTTTTACTTATTAATAAATGTTTCAAAATCAAAAAATATGAAAAATCTACTTTTACTTTTTTTACTTTTTACTTTTTTTTATCAAAGCAATGCACAACATTCAATTATTCCTATTCCGGTAAATTATGTAGCGAATAACAGTGAATTTATTTTTGACGATCAAGTGAGTTTAAATCTACAAACTAATGATGAACAAGTAAAGAAATACACTGAACAATTTCAACTTTTTTTAAAGAAAAACGGTATAAACACTAGTGTTTCAACAACAAAAAAAGGCAATAAAACTATTGATGTAATTCTCAATAAAAAATTACAAACTGAACTTGGAAATGAAGGTTATATATTAGAAGTTAACCAAAACAACATCAAATTAACTGCTAATGAACCTGCAGGGATTTTTAATGGTTTTCAAACATTAAAACAATTAATTCCTATTGAAAAGATATCCTCTGAAAATAAAACTTCAAACCAAATTAAAATTAAAGGTTGTAAAATTACAGATTACCCTCGTTTTGGTTGGCGTGGACTTATGTTAGATGTTAGTCGTCATTTCTTTTCTGTTGAAGATGTTAAGGCATATATTGATCAAATGTCTCAATATAAGTATAATGTATTTCATTGGCATTTAACGGATGATGAAGGTTGGCGAATTGAGATCAAATCATTACCAAAATTAACTGAGGTTGGTGCATGGAGAGTAGAAAGATATGGAAGATTTGGTGAAGATCGAAAAGCCCCTAAACCCGGAGAAAAAACTCCTTATGGAGGTTTTTATACTCAAGAGCAAATTAAAGAAATTGTAAAATATGCTGCTGATAGAAATGTTACAATTGTACCTGAAATTGATTTTCCCGGCCATAGTATGGCCGCTTTAGCTGCTTATCCGGAACTTTCTACAAAAAAAGAACCAAAGTCTGTTAGTCCAGGATTCAAATTTGCAGATTGGTATGGTGATGGGACATTCAAAATGCTTGTTGAAAATACATTAAATCCTGCAGATGAAAATGTTTATGCCTTTGTAGATAAGGTTTTTACTGAAGTTGCAGCATTATTTCCCGGAGATTATATTCATATGGGCGGAGACGAATGCTATCATGGATATTGGGATGAAGATCCTAAAGTTCAACAATTTATGAAAAAAAATAAAATAGAAAACAGTCATGAATTGCAAAGCTATTTTGTTAAAAGAGTAGAAAAGATTATTAGTAGTAAAGGTAAAAAAATGATAGGATGGGATGAGATATTAGAAGGAGGTTTGGCTGATGGTGCTGCTGTTATGAGTTGGCGGGGTATGAAAGGTGGTATTGAAGCTGCAAAAATGGGACATGATGTAGTAATGACACCTACAACTTATGCTTATTTAGATTATACTCAGGGTGATCACAGTGTTGAAAATCCGATTTATGCTAACCTAAGTCTTGAAAAATCGTATAGTTTTGAACCGGTTCCGGAAGGAGTAGATGCAAAATATGTTTTGGGAGGGCAAGGAAATCTATGGACAGAAGTTATTCCTAATCTCCAATATGCTTATTACATGACTTATCCTCGTGCTTTTGCTATAGCAGAAACATTATGGAGTCCGAAAGAAAATAAAAATTTGGATAGCTTTATCAATCGTACCGAAGATCATTTTAATAGATTTGATGCTCAAAACACAAATATTTCAAAAGCTATTTTAGATCCTGAGGTTAAAGTTTATCGCAAAGATAATAAGCTAATGTGCGAATTAAAAAACTCAGTGCCCAATTCAGAGATTTTTTATACTATCGATAATACCTATCCTGTAAAATTCGGTCAAAAATATACTGGTGCTTTTGAAATTCCTGCAGGCAAACTTAATTTACGAACACAAACTTTTAAAAACGGAAAGCCTATTAGCAGGGAATTATTAATATCAAGAACTGAACTAGATAAAAGAGCAGGTAATTAAGTTACTCTTTTTAAAAGATTAAAGTGGTTATCCGCTCAACAATCTATTTATAAATAATATTAAAATTTTTAAAATTGAAAAAAAATCAATTATTTCTTTTCTACTTTTTGTTAGTCTTTTTCTTTCCTGCTAATATTTTTTCTCAGTCAATATCATTAGCTCAGCGATTAGGATTTGATAAAAACACAAAACTATTGATCATTCATGCTGATGATATTGGTCTGGCACATTCAGTTAATACAGCAACTATTAAGGCATTTGAAGGTGCTGGAATAAACTCAGCTAGTATTATGGTGCCTTGTCCGTGGTTTCCTGAGATTGCAGCCTATGCCAAAGATCATACTGAATACGATTTTGGTTTGCATTTAACTTTAAATGCTGAATGGAAGAATTATCGCTGGGGAGGTGTGTCTCCTGCTACTGAAATACCTAGTTTATTAGATAAAAAAGGATTTTTTTATCGTTCAGTTAAAGAAGTGGTTGAGCATGCTAATCCTATAGAAGTTGAAAAAGAATTAATAGCACAGGTAGAAAGAGCTTTGGCTTTTGGTGTTAAACCAACACATTTAGACAATCATATGGGAAGTCTTTTTGCCACTCCCGAACTTTTTCAGATATATCTTAAAGTCGGCAAAATTTATAATCTACCTGTTTTTATTCCTTTGAATGCTGCTAAAGGTTACCCTGAATTGATGAATATGATTGGTGAACAACAGGTGTTTGTTGATAATTATATGATGATGAATACAAATCGACCAATAAGTGAATGGAATGAATTTTATATTGATATCGTTCAGCAATTACAACCCGGGTTAAATGAATTGATCGTTCATGTAGCAATTGATAACAGTGAAATGCAGGCAGTAACAATTGATCACGCTGATTTCGGTTCCGCCTGGCGCCAAAATGACCTGAATACTTTATTGAGTAAAGAATTTAAAATTGCTTTAAAAGAAAACAATATAAAATTGATTACCTGGAAAGAGATTGGGAATTTACTTAATAAAATGAATGGAGAATAATTATTTAATTGTTCAACTAAATAATTATTCTCCATATCTGAGCCACTAAAAAAGTAACTATAAAACCCATAATTAACGGTAAAATAGACGCAAGAAGTGTCCATTTTACGCTTTTGGTTTCTTTATAAATTGTATAAATTGTTGTGCTGCACGGATTGTGCAATAAACTAAATAACATCACATTAACAGCAGTTAATAATGTCCATCCTCCTGCTTTTAAAATATTAGCGGTTTCGTTAGCAGAATCGAGTTCAAACATCACTCCGGCACCGTCTCCTCCTGCAATTCCGGTAACTAAAACTGTTAACATTAAAATGGTAGGTATTACAATTTCATTTGCCGGAATAGCAACAATATAAGCTAATAAGATAACGCCATTAAGTCCTAAAAGAAACCCAAAACCATCTAATGAATTTATGATCCAGGCGGCAATACTTTGATCACCAATATTAATATTTGAGATCAGCCAAATAGCAGCTCCTGCAGGTGCTGCAAAAATTATGGCACGCCATAATACTATTAAAGTCCGGTCAATTAGAGAAGTATAAACTGTCTTCCAAAATCGGGGTGGACGATAGGGTGGTAATTCTAAATTAAATGTAGAAACTTCTCCTTTTAATACAGTTTTTGATAATGCCCAAGAGCTAAAGAACATAAAGAATATTCCTAAAATTGCAATGCCAATTACAGCGCTAACTGATGCTAATCCAGATAAGGAACTTGGCACTACTGCCCCTATAAATATGGTAGCAATTAAGATTTGTGTAGGCCAACGCCCATTGCATAGAGAAAAATTATTAGTGATAATGGCAATTAATCTTTCCCTGGGGCTATCAATAATTCGGGTAGCAACTACACCTGCAGCATTACAACCAAAACCCATACTCATCGTTAAAGCCTGTTTGCCATGAGCACCTGATTTTTTAAACAAATAATCTAAGTTAAAGGCAACACGAGGTAAGTAACCAAAATCTTCTAAGAGGGTAAATAATGGAAAAAATATTGCCATTGGTGGTAACATTACAGCAATCACCCATGCTACTGCCATATAAACACCATCAATTAAAAAACCGTCTAACCACCAAGGCATTCCAATATTTGATGCAAAACTTTTTAACGCAGGGTGAATATTTTCTAAAAATAAATTTGCAAGTATTGATGAGGGATAATTGGCTCCAATAATAGTTATCCAAAGTATCAGGCCTAAAATAAGGAACATGATAGGAAATCCCCATATTTTACTGGTAACAATTTTATCAATTTTGCTATCTAAACGAAATTGTTTTTTTTGATTATCAGTTTGAACTGCATTATTTACAATTTCCGAAGCATCGGCATAAATACCTTCAGCAAGGTGATCGTGAAAATCATCACCAATTTGCCAACGCAAATTATTTGATAATGAAATAATATTTTCTACAGATTTTTTTTTCATATTATTTTTGAGTCAACTCACCTGTTCGTAATGCATTAATAATTCGGGTATCTCCTTCTAACAATCGAAAAGCTATCCATCTGCTATTGGGGATTGTTGGAAATTGTTTTTTAATTTCAGCACTTAATTTAAGAACTGCTTTTTGTATGTTATTAGGAACATTTTTAATTCGATGGGGTTTACAAATTATTTTTCCATTTGCCACTTCATCTATTGTTTTGATCAATTCAGGAATACCTTCATTAAACCTGGCGCTGGTTGGAACAACAGGGATACCAAGATCGCGAGCGAGTGTTCTTTCGTCAATTTTTATATGATTGCGTTTTGCTTCATCCATTAAATTTAAACATAAAACGGCTTTATCCGTAATTTCTAAAATTTGTATCACCAAATTCAGATTTCTTTCCAATCTACTGGCATCTACTATAATAACAGTAACATCGGGTTTTCCAAAAAGAATAAAATTTCTGGCAACTTCTTCATCTTCTGAAGTAGAGAGTAAAGAATATGTCCCGGGTAGATCTACTAATTTATATTTTTGATCATTATATTCAAAGGCTCCTTCGGCTCTGATAACTGTTTTGCCCGGCCAATTTCCGGTATGTTGATGCAAGCCGGTCAGAGCATTAAAAACAGTACTTTTTCCTGTATTTGGATTTCCTGCCAATGCTACAACAAAATCAAAATTTTCAGTATTTACACCTAATTTTTTTAGTCCTTTTGCATTAAATTGCGGACATCCTGCACAGTCACTATTTCCTTTGATATCCATAGCTTAAATTTTTTTAATAAGTATTTTTGACGCCTGATCATTACGTAAAGCAATAGAAGTTCCTTTTATTAAATATGCCTTTGGATTTCCTAAAGGGCTCTTTAGATCAATTTTTATTGGTGAGCCTTTTACAAATCCAAGATCCAACAATCTTCGTCTGCTTTCTCCCCGGATTTCTTTAGAAATACCCGCAATATTGGCTAATTCATTTATTTTTAAACTTGATAACCTACTTTTGTTTTCTTCTTCAATAACATCTTTTTCTAAAATATCAACTGTAATATTTGCGGCTACAATTGGTGCTAAAACAAAATCTTCTCCCTCAGCATAAAAGACAACTCTTTTCTGATTATTTTCAATAACTCTTATTTGAGAACCAATATGAATGTTTTCTGCATATATTTGTTTATAGATAATATCGGGTTTATCTTCAATATGGGTGATTCTCCCAACCGAATTAACAGCTAATGATGATAAAGCAGCCCCTTTAAGGTTTGCGATCTCCCCTTGATTTGTTGGAATGGGATCTCCATGGGGATCATATAAAGGATTTCCTAGTTGTGTTGCTAATAAATCGGTTTCTTTATGGCTCAGCCTGTGTTCCATTAACTCAGCTCTATCGTGCCATTCTACTTTATCATAACCTGTTTTTTCTGCCAAATATTTTTCCCATAATCTATGTACTCTAACAATACGCAAAGCATAATCTCTTCCCGCTTCAGTCAGACTTAAAACATTTCCATCAAATTTAATTAATTCTTTGATGGTCATCTTTTTAACAACATCAACTACCAAACGATCACTAAATTTTAAAACGGCTGTTAAACTGATTATATTTACTTCATTTCCGGAAATTTCATTGTGGTATAAGTATTTTAAAACATCTTCGGTAACAGTTTTTTCATTGATCTTTAAATTGTTTTTTATAACCCAATACCAGCCTCTTTTTGGTCGGAACAATAGAAAAATTAATATTGAAAGAATAAAAAATATCAAAAGCGCATATGTGGGACTGTATGAATTCATCTTTAGATTTTTATATTTAAATTTTCAGCAACCTTTTTAGAAATCACCAGTTGATGTGTTTTAGTTTCTATATGGATAGAATTATCAAAAGGTTCAATATCAATTACTTTAATTCTGTCCCTAAGTGCTAGTTGTTTTTTATTTAAATATTTTAAGAAAACATCTGATGAGTCTTTTAAACTATCTAAAGTACCTTTTTGTCCAACTTTTAAATTTAATAAATTAACTGTTTTAGTTAATATTATTTTTCCGTCTCTATCCGGTATAGGATCTCCGTGAGGATCAAATTTTGGGAATTGTAAATATGATTCTAATTTATCTATAAGTGTATCCGATTTAATATGTTCTAATTGTTCTGCAATATCATGAACTTCATCCCAGCTATAATTTAATTTTTTCACCAAAAAATATTCCCATAACCTATGTTTTCTGATAACTTTTAATGCAATTTTTTCACCCCTTTCCGTTAATTGTACTCCTTGATATTTTTTATAGGTAAGTAATTCTTTTACAGATAATTTTTTAATCATATCTGTTACTGATGAAGCTTTTGTATTGATTTTATACGCAATTAAGTTGGTGTTAATTACGGTTTTTGTACCATTTTGTAGGGTGTAGATTGTTTTTATATAATTCTCTTCAGCTTGTGAAAACATTTTTTTGACAAATATAAAAATATATTTAGACTTATCTAAAACTAAATTTATAAATAAAATAGATACGAAGACTATTTATAATATGGTAGTGCGAAAAAAAACTATTTATGAATATCAATAACGTATTTAAATGATCATTAATGTACTTAGAAAGGGGGTAAGAGAAATTAAGAAATTATCTAAGTTTAATTACTACCATGATCTTTTTTTGAAATGTTTCCAGATCATTTTTGTGAACATCCAGTTCAGCAGCTTTTAAAACTATAGCATCAACATTTTTAACAGGAAAAGCCAAACCAGTTACAACTTTTTTTAAGGCTAATAATTCTCTTTTTCTAATTATATGATCAGCTTCAACCATTTTTAACAAATCATATAAACGTTCGATACGCTCTTCACAATCGAGATGGGCAATTGTTGGATATTTATTAGGATTTTTTAATATCTCTTTATATTTTTTACTGTCAATATTATATTTTTGAGCTACTGTTTTAAGAAATCTTTCCTCCTCAGGACTTATAAAATTATCTGATTGTGCAATTCTTACAATATTCGCGAAATGACTGATATTTCTTTTTTGACCAATACTCATATACACATCTGAAATGTCCATTTTAATTATTTTTTAGCATTATCTCAAATTTACAAAATTTTAAACACTTTTTATTTAAATTTTTTGTTAATAATTTATTTGTCTTTTAAAATGGGGTTTACATTTAAATTTTTTCATTGAATTTATTTTTATCATTAATATATTTATCACATAAAGCTATCTTTGTAAAAAATTTAAATATTTTGGGTAAACAAACCATCTCACATATTTACGAAAGATCTGAAAAAGTAATTCAAATTGCCCAATTATTACAACAAGAAAAAAGACAATTACAACTTATAAATCTGGTTGGTTCTTCGTTTTCGTTTGTTTTTGCTTCAATCTTTAAAAAAGTTGAAAAACCCTTTTTATTGATTTGTAATGATAAAGAGGAAGCAGCCTATTATTTTAATGACCTGGAACAATTATTGGGCAATAAAGATCTGTTGTTCTACCCGGGATCATATCGTCGACCTTATCAAATAGAAGAAACAGATAATGCTAATATTTTGCTTAGAGCGGAAGTTTTAAACAGGATAAATTCCCAAAAAAAACCCGCTATAATCATTACTTATCCAGATGCCCTTTTTGAGCAGGTAATTACCAAAAGCGAATTAAACAGAAATTCTTTAAATTTAAAGGTTGGTGAAAACATTTCACTCGATTTTATTAACGAAATGTTGTTTGAATATCACTTTAATCGTGTTGATTTTGTTACTGAACCGGGTGATTTTGCTGTTAGGGGTGGTATTATAGATGTTTTTTCATTTTCAAATGAAGAACCTTACAGGATAGAATTTTTTGGCGATGAAGTAGATAGTATCCGAACTTTTGACATAGAAACACAACTTTCAAACGATAAATTAACACGAATCAACATCATGCCCAATGTTGAAAATAAATTATTGGAAGAAAAACGCGAGAGTTTTATCAAGTATATTTCAAATAAAACAGTTGTTTTTTTAAAGAATAATGATTTATTAAAACCCCGTTTAGACAAACTTTTTATAAAAGCAGAAGAAGTATTTAAAAATTTAGAAGGTGAAATTAGTCATGCAAAACCAAAAGATCTTTTTTGTGATGGAGATTTGATCAATAAACAATTAGAAGATTACAGTTTAGTGTATTTTGGTAATAATTTCGAAAATAATTCTGGCGATGACCAAATTAAATTTTCAACCAAACCCCAGCCTGCTTTTAATAAACAATTTAATTTATTAATTGATAATTTAAATAAAAACTCATCAAAAGGTATTAGTAATTATTTATTCTGTGATAATAAAAAACAGGCACAACGTTTTCATGATATTTTTGATGACATTGAACAAGAGATTCAATATAAAACATTTGTCTTACCGCTTTATCAAGGTTTTATTGATGAAGAAAATAAAATTGCCTGTTATACTGATCATCAAATATTTGAACGGTATCATAAATTTCGCTTAAAAAGCGGTTTTTCAAAAAAACAAGCGATTAGTTTAAAAGAACTGACCAACTTAGAAATTGGTGATTATGTAACACATATTGATCACGGGATAGGAAAGTTTGGCGGACTTCAAAAAATTGATGTAGAAGGAAAAAAACAAGAGGCTATTAAACTAATTTATGGTGAAAGAGATATTCTGTACATCAGTATTCATTCATTATACAAAATAAGTAAATACAACGGTAAAGACGGAAAAGCCCCTAAAATATATAAATTAGGTTCGGGAGCATGGAAAAAACTCAAGCAAAAAACCAAAACCCGTGTAAAACAAATTGCTTATGATCTGATTAAATTGTACGCAAAACGTAAAATGCAAAAAGGAATTGTTTATAATCCGGATAGTTATTTACAGCACGAACTGGAAGCGAGTTTTATATTTGAAGATACGCCTGATCAGCTAACGGCTACCATTGATGTTAAAAACGATATGGAAAATGAACAACCTATGGATAGGTTAGTTTGTGGCGATGTTGGTTTTGGTAAAACTGAAATTGCCATTAGAGCTGCGTTTAAAGCAGTTGATAACGGAAAGCAAGTAGCTATTTTGGTGCCTACCACTATTTTGGCTTTTCAGCATTTTAAAACTTTTACTGAACGTTTAAAAGATTTTCCTGTTGTTATTGATTATTTAAACAGGTTTAGAACTACCAAACAACGCAATGAGATCATCAAAGGTTTGGCTGATGGAAGTGTTGATATTATTATTGGCACACATCAATTGGTAAATAAAAACATATCTTTTAAAGATCTTGGATTACTCATTATTGATGAAGAACAAAAATTTGGTGTCGCAGTAAAAGACAAACTTAAAACCATCAAAGAAAATGTTGATACCTTAACTTTAACGGCAACACCAATTCCGCGAACATTACAATTTTCATTGATGGCTGCTCGTGATATGTCGATAATAAATACACCGCCTCCAAATCGTCATCCTATTGAAACAAATGTTATTCGCTTTAATGAAGAACTGATCCGTGATGCAATTCAATATGAAATTTCCAGAGGGGGACAAGTATTTTTTATTCATAATAGAATAGAAAATATCAAACAAGTTGCCGGTATGTTGCAACGCCTGCTTCCGGATGCTAAGATTGGAATTGGTCACGGTCAAATGGAAGGTAATAAACTTGAAAATCTGATGCTTTCATTTATCAATAATGAGTTTGATGTTTTAGTTTCAACAACGATCATTGAAAGTGGATTGGATATTCCAAATGCGAATACTATTTTTATCAATAATGCCAATAATTTTGGTCTTAGCGATTTACATCAAATGAGAGGTAGAGTAGGTAGATCAAATAAAAAAGCTTTTTGTTATTTTATTACTCCCCCTTATCACATGATGACTGATGAGGCTAGAAAACGAATCCAGGCACTCGAATTACACTCCGATCTAGGTAGCGGATTTTTTATTGCCATGAAGGATCTTGAAATTCGTGGAGCCGGAGATCTATTAGGTGGTGAACAAAGTGGTTTTATCAATGATATTGGTTTTGAAACTTACCAAAAAATATTAAATGAAGCCATTGATGAATTAAAAGAAAATGAGTTTAAAGAATTGTATAAACACGAAAAGAAAGAAGCAAAAGACTTTGTAAAAGATGTTCAAATTGATAGCGATTTTGAAATTTTAATTCCGGATGATTATATAAGTATTATATCTGAAAGGTTAAATCTTTACCATAAATTAAGTGAAATTAAAACAGAAGAAGAATTATTGCAATTTAAAAATGAAATGATTGACAGATTTGGCGAACTCCCTGTTCAGGTAATTGATCTGTTAGATAGTGTTAGAATTAAATGGTTCGCTAAAAAGCTTGGTTTAGAACGTATAATTTTAAAACAAAAAAGAATGATCGGTTATTTTATTCCTGATCAGCAAAGTGAATTTTTCCAAACAGATAACTTTACATCAATTCTTAAATTTGTTCAGGCAAATAGTAAAAATAGCGTGATGAAAGAAAAAGAAACTAAAAAAGGTTTGCGCCTGATGGTTACATTTATTCATATTGATAGTATAAAAAAGGCATTAGAAACTTTAAAATCAATATGATAACTTTGTTAATAAGTTTAGTATACATTTTTTTTAGCTCACTTTGAACAAGTCATATTTTTTATACCTTTTTCCTTGAAAAAAATTCTTATATGAAGAAAGGTAGCACCAAACGTAAAATATACGTTTTAGATACTTCAGTATTATTATTCGACCATAATTCAATCACAAATTTTGAAGAAAACGATGTAGCATTGCCAATTACAGTTTTAGAAGAACTGGATAATTTTAAGATAGGTAATGAAACAAAAAACTTTCAGGCTAGAGAGATCATAAGGTTTTTAGATAAATTATCAGGTAAAAAAGGTCTAGGCAATTGGATAAAATTAGGAAAAGATAAAGGCAAACTAAAAGTAGTTATGCATACACCTATTTTAAACATTGATGCTGAAGAGGTCTATAAAAAGGGTAAAAATGATAATAAAATTATCAATGCCGCTATCTCTTTAAAAAATGAAGAAAAAAATGCCACTGTTATTTTGGTAACTAAAGATATCAATCTAAGAATAAAGTCAAAAGCTATAGGTTTGCCTGCTGAAGACTACGAAACAGGTAAAGTAAAAAATGTTCAGAATTTTTCTAAAGGTTTACCTGTAATTGAAGATATTGATGCCGAAACAATTAAAAATATTTATCAAAAAAGCTATATTAATGAAGCCGGTTTACTAGGTGATCAAAAAATTGCCAATGGTTATTATATTTTAAATAATTGTACTAATTCTGTTTTAGCTAGATATAATGGTGAAACTGATAAGATTGAAAAAGTAGAAAAGAAATATGTTTATGGAATAAAACCAAGAAATGCTGAACAAACTTTTGGTCTTAATGCGCTTCTTAATGATGAAATTAAATTAGTGGCCTTAGAGGGCGTTGCCGGAACAGGTAAAACCTTGCTAGCTTTGGCATCAGCTCTAGAACAAAAAAACAAATATGACCAAATTATTTTAGCACGTCCCATTATTCCGTTGAGCAATAGAGAAATTGGTTTTTTACCCGGTGATGCTGAAGATAAGATCTCACCTTATATGCAGCCGCTTTGGGACAATTTAACTTTTATTAAAAAACAGTTTAAATCTAATGAGAAAAAAAGTAAGATCTTAAAAGATATGCAAGAATCAGGAGCTTTAACCATTACTGCTCTTGCTTTTATCAGGGGAAGAAGTTTATCAAATATTATGTTTATTATTGATGAGGCACAAAATTTAACACCTCATGAAGTTAAAACCATTATAACTCGTGCAGGTGAAGGCACAAAAGTGATATTTACGGGTGATATCAACCAAATTGACACACCTTATATGGATGAACAGAGTAATGGATTAACCTATTTAATTGATCGTTTAAAAGGAAATTCATTGTTTTCTCATATCAAATTAGTAAAAGGCGAAAGATCTGAATTGGCAAATTTAGCAAACGAACTATTGTGAAAAAGTCTTTAGAAAGACCATTTTTTAAAGTCTGAAAATAAGGGGGAATTTAAACCTGTGAAGTTAAATGACTTTGCAGGTGTTTTTAATAACTTTTTGGATTACTACATTTTTTTCTATAATTTTGAACTTAATTTTTAAAACGCAAACTCTTATGAATCACCTTACAACCTTACAAAATAACTAAATCTTTCTTTTTTTTTCTTTATTAATTTTAACAAAGACAATTTTACAACAACTTATGAATTTGATGCATATTTATACAGAGAATCAAGAATTGAATCAAATTTATTTTCTGATAAAATTATTTATAAACTTATTGTAAAAGATAATGATAAAAATTACACTTCTAATGTTATTAGGTTTGAACCTTTTAAAAATTCTTTAAATAAAAAACCTTCTACAAATAATATTAAAGATTTTGGAACAGGAGGGACATTAGGCACTCAATATTATATAGATATGGCATATGCAGGTTTGTTTACTCTTGATTCTAATGGAAATTTCAATAGCCAAACTGATGCATTTTTGGAATTAGAACCTATAAAAAATAATAGAGATAGGATAAAGAAAATTGTGTCATCAGAATCTAAAGGTGATTCTAATTCAAAAGGAACAAAATGCAACTAATTAAGAAAACAATATTAATCCTTATCATTTTTAACATTAGTAGTTGTAAAGCTCAACAATTAAATGATAAATTGAAAATTGATCTTGCTTATGATTTAATCAATTACCATTATCTAAATGCTGATACTGTAAAATTAATTCGCAAAACAATAAGTATAAAAGATGATACAATGATTGGATTAGACGATTCACATCCTGATGATTTTTATGAAAGTATTATTTATTTGCATGATAAACCCTTAGTAAAATCTATTGAAATTGATACTCTTTTTAATAAATTTGAAAAAGAATTGATTAATCAAAAATTCTTTAACCTAAGTAAAGGAGTAAAGCTTAAAAAAAGAAAATTAAAAAACCCAAAAATTTTAATGAAAAATATTAATTCATGGGAATATGGATATGATCAAATAACTTTTCCATTTCATATTGAGTCTAAAGGTATTATTTATACTTTTTTGCTAAAAAAACAAAGTATTGGTGGTGGTGATTTATATATTTATAGATATAAGAATAAAAAATGGGAAGAATTATACTATATTCCACTTTATGTGAACTAATATATATTTTTACTATCTTTTGAGTACAAGTTTAACAATTTGAAACCCAAAACATAGTTCTACAAAAACTATAATCAATGATACGGAACTTGCTATTATTATTGATGAGTATTCAAATGAATTCTCAAAATACAAATACTGATACAGTATTTGTTTTGATTGATAAAATTCAAAATAAAAATTTATACATTTTTGAAAAAGGTAAAAATAATAAATCTGCAAAAATTAAAATACTTCACTATGACAAGAGAAATGAAGGGTTCAAAAGGATAAAGCAAATAAAGGCTAATAAAGAAATCATTCAAGTAAAATCAGAACCAAATGATAATATTTATTATGAATTTGTCTCAAATAATTCACCTAAGAGTGTAGAAAATATAAATGGTTTAAAAGTTTACAGTATTGAAGATGTTAGTAAAAATAATAAAAAAGTTTGGAGTGAATATCCTTATATAATTTTTTTCATAGAACAATTAGAATGTAGTACTTACAATATATGGAAAATGAACCCTTTATTTCACGAATAACTTATATTGACATATCTGGAAAGCAATTTACAACAGAAGATAAAAAAATCAATTAGAAAACAGTTTAGATGATTACTTTGGTTTTGCTTGGGATGGGTTACGGAATTATGGATATCTTGATAATGGAGTTGAAATAATACTAGATAAAGGAGCATATTCTGATGCACAACAGGAAGTTTTAGATAATACAGAATTTAATAATAACTGTAACAATGATTAAAAAAATAATAATACTAGCATTCGTTTCAATAGTATTTTCATGTAAAAATGCAAGCAATGAAGACATTAACAGATATCAAGTAATATCATTATTATTTGAAAAAATAGCAAAGCCTATTGAATTAGTCTACCCTCCTAACCCTTCAGGAAGGCCATATACTAAAAAAGATTCTATGCATATAGATTCGCTCCATGAAGTGATAAAAAAAGAAAGAGCAAAAAGGAAATTTATTGTAGCTGTTTATCCAAATTTTAACGATGATATTTATAAAAAATATGATTCAAAAACATTTAAAGATGTTTGTCCTCAATATTATAAATTGATAAAAGATATAAAATTTAAGAAAAATGAAAATAAAATTGATATTGATAAAATTAAGAATGTAAGAAATGATTCTATTATTCTTTTTAGTGAAAACCTTTTAAACCAATACTCTAAAGAATATGAAAATTTTGATTTTCTAATTGTATTTTCAAAAATTATTTTTAATCAAAATTACACTTCAGCAACTATTTTGGTTCATCAGGCAAGAGGTAAATTAGCAGGGGAATCAATTCTTTATTTTTTAGAAAAAATTGATGACAATTGGGTAATTAAATGTGGAAAAGTGCTTGGAGTGTCATAATATACTATATTCCTTTTATAAAACAACCTGTTAAGTTTAATAGCTTTGCAGGTTTTTTATTTAATACAATTTAGTTTTTTAAATAAGTTTGTTACAAAATTTCAATTGACTCGTCTTGTAATAAAACAGAAAGATGAAAAAAATATTCTTAATACTATCGCTTGTATTTCTTACCTCTTGTGCTACTCAAACTTCTTTTAATGATTTTTATCAAGACAATCAAAAAGAATCAGATTTTTCAATGGGTTTAAATAGTTCTATTGTAAGAACTTTTTTAGATGATGACGATTATGAAGAAGTTAAACCATTGCTAAAAAAAGCAAAACATGTTAAAATTTTGGTTTTTACTGAGAATACCCAAGAAATGACTACAAAATTTAATAAGTTCATTAAAAAATCAGATTTTGATAATTTAATAACGATTAAAGATGATGGTGACAAAGTAAAAATATATGCCCTGGAACAAAAAAATAAAATAAAAGAAATTGTATTAGATGTCAAAACTGATGACGAACTGATTTTGATAGGTTTAAAAACTAATATAACAGAAGATGATCTCAGTAATTTGTTAAAGGATAACGATATTTCTTTGAACTAAATTTTCTTAAGTAACATTCACTTTTCTAACTATTTTTGATAATAGCTTTGGAAAAAATCTTTTTAAATAAATTGCAGCGGTTTCTTTTGAACCAGCAATAATAACCTCTTGTTTTTTCTTAGAAATGGCGTTTAATGCCTTTTTTGCCAATTCTTCAGGTTGCAAACCTTTTGCTGTGGCTTCATCCATTTTATTGAATTTACTGCCATCACCTGTTAGCGCATTTTTAGAAACATCCGTAATTACATAACCCGGACAAATAATGGTCACGTCAATATTTTTATTGAATATTTCAGCTCTTAAACTATCAAAAAAACCGTGTAATGCATGCTTTGATGCAGCGTAAGCACTTCGCAAAGGTGTTCCAAGTTTTCCCATTACGCTACTGATTACAACTATTTGTCCGTTTTGTTTTTTTATAAAATGGGGTAATAGTTCTTTGGTTAAACCGATTGTGCCAAAATAATTTACTTCAAAAATTTGTTGATCTACCTTAAATTGTGTTTCAATTGCTAAAGAACGTTGACTCACACCTCCATTATTTACCAAAATATCAATCCCGTCAAAAAACTGTATAGCTGATATTACTTTTTCATTAAAAGAAGAAAAATCCGTTAGATCTAAAGGGAGTATTTTTACTTTATCAGGATTTGTACATTGCTCTTTAACTTCATTTAATTTTTGTTCATTTCTAGCTGATAATATGATATTGGCACCTTCTTTTAAAAATGCTAAAGCAAGTGCTTTACCTATCCCTGAAGATGCTCCGGTAATCCAAATAGTTTTGTTTTTATAAAAC
Organism: Flavobacteriaceae bacterium; assembly: GCA_029938265.1. Classification (GTDB taxonomy): domain Bacteria; phylum Bacteroidota; class Bacteroidia; order Flavobacteriales; family Flavobacteriaceae; genus Namhaeicola. The sequence goes on from JAOZVI010000004.1 coordinate 50,144, forward strand.
ATATAATTCAAATATAGTGATTTGGAAAGAAAATTTAAATTAAAAATTAATCTTATTTTTGAAGAAAATTAAAACAAATGTTTAAAAAAGTCTTTCTGATATTTTTATTTATATCAACCGCTATTCAAGCTCAATATTCTGTTAAAGGAAAAATTGTTTCTAACAATAATTATTCATGGATCCTTTTGTACAAATTAGAAAATGGAAAACAGGTCTATATTGAAAATGCCAATGTTGAAAATGGTGAGTTCCAATTCAACATTGCTCCTGAGCAGCTGCCAGGTATTTATAGGGCATATTATCAAATTGAGAATAATTCGTATGTTGAATTTATTTACAATAATGAATCGATAAATTTTACTTTTGACCCTAATAAATCTACAGAATCTATTGTATTTTTATCTTCGGAGGAAAATAAGATCTATCAGGAATATTATTATAATATTTCACCTCAACAACAACAAATAGATTCATTGCAAATGGCTTATTTTAAATCGGATAATACTAAAAACGATAAAAAAATAAACAAAAAGTATAATAAAGAATTAACTAATTTACTAAACATTCAGACTGAATTTGAAAAAAGGTCAGAAGGTAAAATGGCAAATCATTTTATCAAAGCCAGTGCTCATTACAATGCCCCAACACCTTATAAAGATTCTCAGGATTATATCAATTCAGCCAAAATACATTTTTTTGATTATATTGATTTTTCAGATACTGTACTAAGTAATGCAACGTTTCTCAATGATAGGATAACCGATTATGTTTTTTATTTAAATCAATCAGAAAATGTTGAAAAACGGAATGATCTACAACAAATAGCGATTAATGATGTATCGAAAAAACTAAATAATAATTATACTGTAATTAAGAATTTTGATGAAACGCTTTTACAACAATATACTTTTGAAGAAAATGCTGAAATGGTCGATTTTGTATTAAAAAATCATTATAATAAACTACCAAGAGAATTTCAGGATTTTGCATTAAAACAGAAGATAAAATCTGATTTTAAAACAGCCATTGGTAAAAATGCACCGGATATTATTTGGGAAGAAAATGGCGTTACTAAAAATTTGTACTCTTTGATTGGTGCCAATTATTATGTTATTGTATTTTTTAGTTCTGGTTGTTCTCACTGCCAAGAAGAAATGCCGGTTTTTTATGAATTTATTGAAAGAATTGAAAATATCAAAGTGATTACTATTGGTTTAGAAGATGAAAGAAAAAATTGGGAAATAATGACATCTAATTACAATAATTTTACCAATATTCTTGATCTGGATAAATGGGAAAGTAAAAAGGTAAGTGACTACGGTATCACCGCAATACCAAGTTATTTTATACTGGATGCCAATAAAAAGATTATTGCAAAACCCAATTTTGTTGAAGAATTAAAAGAAATGTTTGAAGAAAAGTAGCTAAAAATGAAAAAAAGCATCTTCTAAATGTTCAATTTTAGTTTCTTTTTTGTTTAAAATAATTCCAATAAAATCAAATCTTACATTTACATCCAATTCTCTTGAAACAACATATTCATCAATTGCATTGATTAGCATCTGCTTTTGTTTTGGTTTGATAAACTCTTGTGGATCACCAAAGTAAGAGGTAGAGCGCGTTTTAACCTCAACCATTATTAAAAGATCATTTTTTTGGGCAATGATATCAATTTCAGCTTTTTTAAATCGCCAGTTTCTATTTAAAATTTTATAGCCGTTTTTGATAAGAAATTCTACTGCCAGATCTTCACCTTCTTTACCAAGATCATTGTGATGCGCCATTTTTTATACTTATTTAAATGTGATCTTTGTTTTTTTAGCTGTAACCTTTAGATCAATATAACTACCAAAAATTAAAGCACGATTGTCATCAATATGACCTGCCGGAAAATTAAAAGCTACCGGGAAATCATATTTGGCTATTACTCTTGTTATAATTTCTTCTAAAGATTCTCCAAAACTATTGCCTTCATTTTTTTTCAATCTAAAATCTCCAACGATCAATCCCTCACATTTTTCAAAATATCCGGCTCTTTCTAAACTAATCATCATCCTGTCAATATGATATAAAGCTTCACCAACATCTTCAATAAATAATATTTTACCATCCATATTTAGATCAGTTTCTGAACCTAACATACTATAAACAATTGACAAATTTCCACCTACTACTTGTCCGGTACTCTCTCCAACACGATTATATTTATTTGCATCGAGTTTATATGAAAGTTTTTTACCAAATAGAGCTTTGTGTAATGAAATAATTGATTTTTTTTGTATAGGATCCCCTAGATCTAAAGTCAAGGGCATTTGCGCATGAATTGATTCATAACCCAAACTATTCAACTTATTGTGAAATACGGTAACATCTGAATAACCAATGATCCATTTAGGATTTTCATGAAACCTTGAAAAATCGAGATCATCAACAATTCGTACCGCTCCATAACCACCTCTTGCACTCCAAATTGCTTTGATACTCGGATTGTCTAATGCTTTTTGCAGATCTTCAATTCGCTGTTCATCGGTACCTGCAAAAGTGTGATTTTGAGTAAACAAATGATTCCCCAAAAAAACAACCAAACCCCAGTGATTTGCCAAAATAACGCCGGCATCTACCGAAGATTTATCTTTTATCCTTCCGGCTGTTGCCAAAATCATTATGGTATCACCCTTTTTTAAATAAGGTGGTTTTATCATACCTCTTTCAATAGAAGTTGCTATTCCTTCTTTATTCTGCCCAAAAGAATTCCATGAAAATGTAAAGAAAATAAGGAAAAAATAAAATATGATTCTAGAAAATTTGCTTGTATTCATAATTGATAATATTTCCTGTAAAAATAACTTATTTTTTTATTTTAATATTCAAATGTGATATTTATTGATTTTCTTACTTTTGTGTTCTTAAATTATAGCCATGCAAAATAAGGAAAGAATAGAAAACTCGTCAGATAGAATAACAATAACGGCAGCTTTGCCCTATACAAACGGACCAGTTCATATTGGTCATTTAGCAGGAGTTTATGTACCTGCCGATATCTATGCACGATATTTACGCTTAAATAATAAAGATGTTGTTTTTGTTTGTGGCTCAGATGAACACGGCGTTCCCATTACTTTAAAAGCCAAAAAAGAAGGGATTACTCCACAACAAGTTGTAGATAAATATCATGCAATTATTAAAAAGGCTTTTGCTGATTTTGGTATTAGTTTTGATAATTATTCAAGAACCTCAGCAAAGATCCACCATAAAACTGCCTCTGATTTTTTTAAAAAATTACATGAAGATGGTAAATTTATTGAAGAAACTTCTGAACAATTTTACGATGCAGAAGCCAAACAATTCTTAGCTGATAGATTTATAATTGGTACTTGTCCGAAATGCGGTAACGAAGAAAGCTATGGTGACCAGTGTGAAAAATGTGGGACAAGTCATAATGCTACTGATCTGATCAATCCTAGATCGGCTATTACCGGAAATGTACCATCATTAAAAGAAACCAAACATTGGTATTTGCCTTTAAATGAATATCAGGATTGGTTAAAACAATGGATATTAGTTGGACATAAAAACGATTGGAAAACCAATGTTTTGGGACAAGTAAAATCATGGATAGATGACGGACTAAAGCCAAGAGCGGTAACACGTGATCTTGATTGGGGAATTCCGGTTCCGGTAGAAGGTGCTGAAGGAAAGGTTTTATATGTTTGGTTTGATGCGCCTATCGGTTATATTTCTTCAACCAAAGAATGGGCAGAGCGGGTAGGTAAAGATTGGGAACCTTATTGGAAAGATAAAAATACAAAAATGGTACATTTTATTGGTAAAGACAATATCGTTTTTCATTGTATTATTTTTCCTGCTATGTTAAAAGCGCATGGTGATTATATTTTACCTGAGAATGTTCCGGCAAACGAGTTTTTAAATCTGGAAGGAGACAAAATTTCAACTTCAAAGAATTGGGCAGTTTGGTTGCATGAATACCTGGAAGAATTTCCTGAAAAACAAGATGTTTTACGCTATGTTTTAACCGCTAATGCACCCGAAACAAAAGACAATGATTTTACCTGGAAAGATTTTCAGGCAAGAAATAACAACGAATTGGTAGCTATTTTTGGAAATTTTATTAATCGAGTATTGGTATTGACCAATAAATATTATGATGGACAGGTACCTCCTGCAGGGAGACTAACAGAAGTTGATATACAAACGCTAAAAAAGTTAAGAGAATATCCACAAATTATTTCAAGCTCTATTGAACGCTACCGTTTTAGAGAAGCTTTATCGGAACTGATGAATTTAGCCCGTTTAGGGAATAAATATTTGGCAGATGAAGAACCTTGGAAACAGATAAAAACAGATCCGGAAAGAGTGCAAACCATTATGTATGTTGCACTGCAAATTGCAGCTGGATTATCCGCTTTAAGCGAACCTTTTTTACCATTTACCAGTCAAAAATTAAAATTGATGTTGAATTTATTAAATGATGTGAATTGGGAATCTGTTTTAAAAGAAACTGAATTAATTTCTGCAAATCATAAGATCAATAAAGCTGAATTACTCTTTGCAAAAATTGAAGATGACGAGATTCAAAAGCAACTCGATAAATTAGAAGCAACAAAACTTGAAAATAAAGAAGTTGTTTTAGAACCTCAAAAAGAAACCATTGAATTTGATGATTTCACCAAACTGGATATCAGAATTGGAACCATTTTGGAAGCAGAAAAAATTGCAAAAACAAAAAAACTTTTAAAACTAAAAGTTGATGTGGGTATTGACACCCGTACTATTGTTAGCGGTATTGCTGAAAGTTTTAAACCGGAAGATATTATCGGACAAAGAGTGTTGGTATTGGTTAATCTTGCTCCGCGAAAATTACGAGGTGTTGAAAGTGAAGGAATGATTCTAATGAGTGAAACTCCTGATGGTAAATTGACATTTATAGAACCTGAAAGAAATAGTGTTAACAATGGAGAGCAGGTTAGTTAAAATAGAATTATTGAAACCATTTTTAGGTTGAAAAGTAATGGCTAAATAATTTATCATCCAAAAAACCATAACTTTTAGACGGTAAAACACCCAAAAACCATAACTATTGGACGATTAATATTATTTTTATACCTTTGTATAGATAATAATAAAGCTTATGATTATAAATAGAATTATTTCTTCAGATATTAAAGCCAAATGTTTTAAAGGAAAAACAATTGTATTGATTGGACCACGCCAAACAGGTAAAACGACTTTAATTAAAAGTATTTTGGATGATTTTGATGACTATTTATTCTTAGATGGTGATGATATTTCTACACGACAATTACTAGAAAATATAAATACACAGCAGTTAAAAAGAGTTATAGGAAAGTATAAGATTATTTTTATAGATGAAGCTCAAAGGATAAATCATATTGGTTTAACAGCTAAGATTATCAATGATCAATTTGAACAAGTTCAATTAATATTAAGTGGTTCTTCTGCATTTGATTTGAATAATAAAATAAGTGAAAGCCTGACAGGTAGAAAATGGGAATATACATTGTTTCCTATTTCCTGGGAAGAATTTCAAGAAAATCAAGGATATGTTAACTCTTCGCAGCAATTAAATGACCGATTAGTTTACGGAATGTATCCTGATGTTATTTGTAATGCAGGAGACGAAACAGAGGTCTTAAAAACATTAACAAATAGTTATTTGTATAAAGATATTTTAACCTTATCAACCATAAAAAAACCTGAGATATTAGAAAAATTAGTTCAGGCACTTGCCTACCAAATGGGTTCCGAAGTTTCTTATAATGAATTGGCTCGATTACTTGGTGTTAATAAAGAAACAATAGGTAATTATATTGAACTTCTTGAAAAAGCTTTTGTTGTTTTTAGATTAAAATCATTTAGTAGAAATCTTAGAAATGAGATTAAGTTTAACAAAAAAATATATTTTTATGATAATGGAATTCGTAACTCAATTATTACCAATTTTAATAGCATTGAATTAAGAAATGACAAGGGTGCATTATGGGAGAATTTTTTAATTTCTGAACGTATAAAGTATTTACATTATCATCATATCTATGCTAATTATTATTTTTGGAGAACCAAACAACAGCAAGAAATTGATTGGATAGAGGAAAAAAATGGTATTATTTCTGCCTATGAATTTAAATGGAATAAAAAGAGTAAAACAAAAATTCCTAAAAAATTTATTGAAGCTTATGTTGCCAAGACCCAAATTATAGATAGAGAGAATTTTATTGATTTTGTAACTCTAAGCGAATAATGTGTATTCTTGAATTTTTAAAAACAGAACAATGCAATTAATCAACTTTATCCAAACCAAAACAAATCTCCCTGAAAAAGGCATCCAGAATACCATTTTATTAATTAATGAAGATTGTACCATTCCTTTTATATCTCGTTATAGAAAAGAAAGAACAGGAAATTTAGATGAAATACAAATTGCGGATATTGTTAAGTATAAAAATCAATTTGAAGACTTAGAAAAAAGAAAAGTTTCTATTTTTAAATCATTAAAAGAACAAGAGGTTTTAACGGAAGAATTAAGATTAAAAATAGAAGCTACAAATGATCTTACCGCTTTAGAAGATCTTTACCTTCCTTATAAGAAAAAACGAAAAACCAAAGCTGAAACTGCTCGTAAAAATGGTTTGGAACCCTTGGCAAAGATCATTATGAGCCAACGAGCTGATAATATTGAACAAATTGCTGTAAAGTATTTTAATAATGAAGTTAAAACTGTTGAAGATGCTTTAGAAGGCGCACGTTATATCATTGCCGAATGGATTAATGAAAGAATTGATATTAGGAATAGTATTCGTTGGCAATTAGAAAAATTTGCAACCATTAACACTAAGGTTATTAAAGAAAGATCTAAAGATGAAAAAGCGCAAAAATATAGAGATTATTTTGATTGGTCAGAATCTTTAAATAGATGTCCGTCACACCGGTTATTAGCAATTTTAAGAGCAGAAAATGAAGGGTTTATTCGTGTAAAAATAGAAATCGATAATGATAAGGCTATTGCAAAAATTGAAGACAGAATTATTCGGACTAACAATTCTTGTACAGTACAAATAAAAAAAGCAATACAAGATTCATATAAACGGTTATTATTTCCATCATTGTCAAAAGAAATTTTGCATCATGCAAAAGAAAAAGCCGATGAAAGTGCTATTCAGGTTTTTGCTAAAAACTTAAAACAATTATTATTGGGAGCTCCTCTGGGCGAAAAAAATATTTTAGGTATTGACCCCGGATATAGATCAGGTTGTAAATTAGTTTGTTTAAATGCTCAAGGAGGTTTGGAGTATAATGAAACAATTTACCCGCATCAGCCTCAGAATGATCGTATTGGAGCGATGAAAAAAATTAACAGTCTGGTTGATGCATATAAAATTGAAGCAATTGCCATTGGAAATGGAACCGCTTCCCGTGAAACGGAACGCTTAATTAGAAAAATGAGGTTTAATAAGGATATAGAGGTTTTTGTTGTAAGTGAAGCAGGGGCTTCAATTTATTCAGCCTCAAAAATTGCTCGTGAAGAGTTTCCCAATTATGATGTTACTGTTAGGGGTGCAATTTCTATTGGTAGGCGTTTGGCAGATCCTTTGGCAGAATTGGTTAAAATTGATGCCAAATCAATTGGTGTAGGGCAGTACCAACACGATGTAGATCAAACCAAACTCAAAAATACTTTGAATATTGTTGTTGAAAGTTGTGTAAATAAAGTTGGTGTAAATATTAATACAGCGAGTAAATCTTTATTGAGTTCTGTTTCAGGTATTGGTCCAAAATTAGCAGAAAATATTGTAAATTATAGAAATGAAAATGGAGTGTTTATCAGCAGAAGTGATATTAAAAATGTTCCTCGATTAGGTGGTAAAGCTTTTGAACAAAGTGCTGGTTTTTTAAGAATTAAAAATGCTAATAATCCTTTGGACGATTCGGCAGTACATCCTGAAAGCTATGCAATTGTTCGTAAAATGGCTAAAGATTTAAAAACAAACATTTCAGATCTTATCGGTAATAAAGAACGCCTACAAAATATTGATCTAAAAAAATACAGCTCTGAAGATGTGGGATTATTAACCTTAGAAGATATTTTAAGAGAATTGGAAAAGCCAGGTTTAGATCCACGTGAAAAAGCAAAAGTTTTCACGTTTAATCAAAATATCAAAACTATTAATGATTTGCGAGAAGGACAATTATTGCCCGGAATTGTAAATAATATTACCAATTTTGGATGTTTTATAGATATCGGTATTAAAGAAAGTGGTTTGGTTCATGTTTCAAATCTATCAGATAAATTTGTGAGCGATGTCAATGAAATTGTAAATCTTCATCAACAGGTAATTGTAAAAGTTTTAAGCATTGATATTGCCAGAAAAAGGATTCAATTGACTTTAAATATTAAATAATTCATTATCTACATAATGAATATTGGTTATTCTATGTCTTTATAAAAACCCATTTAAAGCCCAACAAATAACCCTACATTTGCACTTTATAAATATAAGGTATGTCAACATTTTTAGATTTAGGAGTTAATAGAGAGTATATCAAAGCATTAAAGGAGCTGGGTATTAAAGAACCTACTGAGATTCAGGAAAAAACGATTCCTGTTTTATTAGAATCAAAAACCGATCTTATTGGTTTGGCACAAACCGGAACAGGAAAAACGGCTGCTTTTGGTTTACCAATTTTACATGATATTGATACTTATGAAAACCATGTTCAGGCCTTAATATTATCCCCTACAAGGGAATTAGTTCAGCAAATTAAAAAGCAACTTTTTAAGTTTACAAAATATATTGATGAAAAGATATTTGTAGAGGCAGTATATGGTGGAGAGAAAATTGATAAACAAATAAATTCATTAAAGAGAACTACGCATATCATTGTAGCTACTCCGGGAAGGTTGATAGATTTGATCGAAAGAAAAAAAATTAACCTAAATTATATTTCAACTTTAGTATTGGATGAAGCTGATGAAATGTTGAGCATGGGCTTTAAGCAAGAGTTAGATAGAATCTTAAAATATACCAATGGCACAAGAAATATATGGTTGTTTTCTGCAACTATGCCAAATGAAATTCAACAAATTATAAATAATTATATGTCGCCTAATGCGAAAAGAGTTACTGTAGAAAATTATACATTGATCAATGAAAATATCAATCATCAATACTTTTTAACGCCAATAAAAAACAAAACAGATGCCATTATTAGATTTTTAGAAATTAATGATGATCAAAGGGGAATTATTTTTTGCAGAACAAAAGCCGGAACACAAAATTTAGCCGAACAATTAAAAAAAGAAGGTTTTTCTGTAGATGCTCTAGAGGGAGGTATGCAGCAAAAAGAGCGTGATAAAGTAATGCGAGCTTTTAAAAATAAATCACTACAAATATTAATTTCAACTGATGTTTCAGCCCGAGGAATAGATGTACATAATTTGGCTTTTATAATTCACCACCAATTACCTGAACAACTAGAGTATTATACCCACAGAAGCGGTAGAACTGCCAGAGCCGGAAAATCAGGACTATCTTTAGCTTTTATTCTACCAAGTGAATTAGATAAAATTCATGAAATCCAAAAGAAAATTGGGATAAAATTTACTGAAACTATTTTTTAAAAACATTCATCAAAGCCAAGCCCTGACTAGCTTACAATAAATTATTCATTCACGAGGTGA
>JAOZVI010000017.1 GCA_029938265.1 Flavobacteriaceae bacterium
TCTTCGACTTTTCCCAATGCTTCGCTATTTGAAAAAGATCTTCGACTTTTCCCAATGGATATCCATTTCATTCAAAGTCATATTAGATAGTTCTTTTCCTTCTTTAGCGGCTTCTTTTTCGAGGAATTGAAAACGATTGATAAATTTCTTGTTGGTTTTTTCTAAGGCACTTTCAGGATCTACTTTTATAAAACGTGCATAATTGATCAATGAAAACAGTACGTCACCAAATTCTGATTCAATTTTATTTAAATCTTCTTGCTTAACTTCCTCATTCAATTCATTAATTTCTTCCTGAACTTTCTCAAATACCTGTTCAGGTTTTTCCCAATCAAAGCCTGCTGATGCTGCTTTGTCTTGAATTCGTGACGCTTTGATCATGGCGGGAAGTGATTTTGGAACTCCCTCTAAAACAGAATCTCTGCCTTCTTTAAGTTTGAGTTTTTCCCAGTTTTTGGCTACTTCTTCATCGGTTTCTGCAATAAAATCTCCAAAAACATGAGGATGACGATTTACCAATTTTTCATTAATCCCTGTGATAACATCAGCAATATCAAAATCGTTTTTTTCTGATGCAATTTTTGCATAAAAAACAATATGAAGTAAAAGGTCTCCAAGCTCTTTTTTTATTTCTGTAATGTCATTGTCTAAAACAGCATCACCAAGTTCATAGGTTTCTTCAATGGTTAAATGCCTAAGAGATTGCATGGTCTGTTTTTTATCCCATGGACACTTCTCACGAATCTCATCCATGATATCCAAAAGTTCATTAAAAGCGTTTAGTTGTTGTTTGCGGTTGGCCATAGATAGATGTTATTTTTTCTCTTCTTTGGTTTTGTCTTCTTTTTCTTCTTCCTTTTCTTCTTCCTTTTCTTCTAAATTTTTAAAATCAAAACCTGCATCAACCAAAGTATTATACCACAAAACTATTTTTTTAATGTTTGAAGGATATACTCTTTCTTCATCATAATTAGGTAATATTTCACTAAAAAAAGACTGTAGCTGTTTTTTATCTGACTTAGGGTCGATTGTCTTTTTGCCATTCTCTTTTTTGTGGATGTTTAAAAATACTTCTCTTAAAGGTATTTCATCATCATGGGTATAAATGGCAATATCGCTTAGCGCACTAATGCTGTTTAATGAATTTACAGGGAATCTTTTTTTGTCTTGTAAAGATTCTACGATAATGGCATTTTTGCCTTGCGAAATCACTTGGTATAATCCGGGTTTTCCAGAAATAGATACTATTTTATCAATATTCATATTTTTTATTTTGTCTTATATTTAGTAATTAAATTTACTTTTTAAACATTATCTTTTTGCTTTAGGAAATTTCATCCTATAAGCAACTTCAACTTTACCTTTAGAGATATTGTCCAATTTTTTTCTTAGCAATCGCTTTTTTAACGAAGATAATCTATCAGTAAACATGATGCCTTCAGTATGGTCATATTCGTGTTGTATAATTCTGGCAGCCAAACCACTAATCGTTTTTTTATGTTTATTAAAATTTTCATCCTCATAAGAGATCGTGATGGATTCTTTTCTTATTACATCTTCATTGATGTTAGGAATGCTTAAACAACCTTCGTTAAAAGCCCATTCTTCACCTTCTTCTTTTAAAATTTTAGCATTTATAAAAACTTTTTTAAAGTCTTTTAAAAATTCTTTTTCATCTTCATCAAGCTCTTCCATATCTGCAAAAGGAGATGCATCGATAACAAATAGCCTTATTGCTTTTCCAATTTGCGGAGCAGCCAAACCAACACCATTTGATTCGGTCATGGTTTTTTTCATTTCTTCTATAAGTTCCGGTAGATTAGGATAATCTTTATTTATTTCAACACCGACTTTTCTAAGAATTGGGTCGCCGTAAGCATAAACAGGTAACATCATATATTTTTATTTTTTATTGTATAAATAACTTTGCAATATTATAGTGGCACTTACTTCATCCAGCAAAGCCTTATTTTGTCGTTTTTTTTTCTTTAACCCGCTATCAATTAAAGTTTGAGATGCCATTTTTGAAGTAAAACGTTCATCTACTCTTTTGATGGGAATATTTGAAAATTTTGTTTGCAATTTTTCAATAAATGGAAGAATAAATCTTTCACTTTCTGAAGGTTTATAATTCATTTGTTTGGGTTCACCTATCAAAATTAATTCCACTTCTTCATTTTTTAAATAATTTTCTAAAAAGTCAAAAATCTTATCTGTTTCAACAGTTGTTAAACCAGAAGCTATGATCTGTAATTCATCAGTTACAGCAATTCCTATCCTTTTTTCTCCATAATCAATAGCAATAATTCGACCCATTTACTTGAAAATTTTTGCAAATTTACCCTTTTTTTACAACAAAAGAATAAAAATAAATATGTAAAATATCTTTGCGTATTTTTTATATTTGCGATTAATAATACATTTTATGGAGGATATTAGAAAAGCAATAGGAAATGCCTGAGATAATAGAGCTCTACTAAAAGAAGATAAAGTTCAGAACGATATAAGAAAAGTTATTGATCTTTTAGATATTGGTCAATTAAAAGTTGCTGAACCAACAGTAAGTGGTTGGCAAGTGAATGAATTGATCAAGAAAGTACCAATATATAAACATCATTAAATGATGCTTTACGCGAATATGATGTTGCTGTATAATTTTTAATAAATTGAAAAAGATTCTTGTCATACAACAAAAAATGATCGGTGACGTACTGGTATCGAGCATTATTTGCAATAATTTGAAGAAAGCATATCCCGATTCAGAGATTCATTATATGGTTTATGCTTCTACAACACCTGTTTTAGAAGGTAATTCGAATATTGATAAGATAGTTTTATTTACTGAAGATTATCGCAAAAGTAAAATAGCTTTATTTAAATTTGTAATTTCTCTCCGCAAAGAAAATTATGATATAATTATTGATGCCTATTCAAAATTAGAAAGCTGGTTAACTGTTTTATTATCTAATGCAAAACAAACGATTTCATACAAAAAGGTTGGCAGAACTTTTTTATATACAGATAATGTTGAACGAAAAAAACATGCTGAAACTAATCTGGGTTTAGCTATTGAACATCGGTTGTCATTATTAACACCATTGGATCTGAAGATTGATATCGATCCGGTTCCAAAGTTATATGTAACTGATACGGATAGAGAATTTGCAGATTCGCTTTTTCAGAAGTATGAGATTAGTAATAAAAAATCAATCCTAATGGTTGCTGTAACCGGAAGTGAGATCTTAAAAACCTACCCGGAAGAATACATGACTAAGGTTGTTGATTTTATTGCTGATAATTATGATGTAAATATCTTATTCAATTACAACCCTGTTTTAAAGGGAAATGCAGAGAGTATCTATAAACAATGTAAATCTTCTACAAAAGAAAAGATCTTTTTTGATGTCTATGGGAAAAGTCTGAGAGAGTATATTGCCATTATGAATGCATCTGACCTGATCATGGGGAATGATGGTGGAGCTATCAATATGGCGAAGGCTCTGGATAAACCTTCATTTACAATCTTTTCTCCTTGGATCCCTAAAGAATTATGGGGAACTTTTGAAGATGGGAAATTACATGTATCAGTACATCTAAATGATTTTAAACCGGAAGTTTTTCAGAATAAAACAATAAAAGATCTGAAAAATAACACTTTAGAGCTTTATACAGAATTCAATCCAAAACTTATTCTGGATAAATTAAAAAAATTCTTAGATAGAAATCTTAAATTTCCTTAGGATTATTAATATAAAATAAATTTATTTTTTATACTCCAGTATTTGTCCTGATTTGATCAACAGGGGTTTGATATCCTGGTAATTGATATCATACAGATCAATCCCTTTCTCAATAGCAGTAACCGCAACAATACCTGCGCTTTGCCCCAGAATCATAAAAACAGGTTCCATCCTGATCGATCCGTATGCAATATGAGAACTGGAGAGCGCAACAGGTACAAGTAAATTACTGCACTCTTCTTTTTTAGGAACAATTGCTCCTAGATCTATTGCATAAGGTTTGCTAACCGAAACACCAACATCACCTTCATTTTGAACATGTTTATTTGATGTGATATATCGTTGTGTATTGTGAGAATCCATGCCATAAGAGCCCATGCCAATTGGTTTAGCTATTGTTTTTTTACTCAAGATCTCATGCTCGGTCATAACATATTCTCCAATCATTCTTCTGGCTTCACGGATATATAACTGATAAGGCCAGTTGCCATTATCTTGAAATTCATCTTTTGCAAGACCCCATTGTTGCATTTCCTTCTGGACTTTTTTTGGAATTCTAGGATCTGTAGCAATAAAATAAAACAAACCTTTTTGATAAACCTGATGTTCTTTGATGATCTCTTTTCTCCTTTCATAAGAAGCTTCAGGGTAGTCGTAATTCATTCCAATATTATCAGTGCTGAATGGGCCATGATTATTTACATCTGTCTTTAGATTTGGGATGGGATCAAATTTCTCAAAAGTTTCTTCCCAGCCGTGTTTGTATAAACGAGCCAGAAGTTCGTATTGTAAAGGGTCATAACCTTCTGGTTTTTCAAAAGGGACTTTATTTCCTTCCTTTTTGGTCAGACACATCCTAAAACAATAGGCTTGAATTCTTTGATCTGCTTCACCTTTTTTACCTGGATCTTTATTAGAAATACGTGGTAAAATACCACTATTTGGGTCTTTTGGGTTTATATACGGACTTATTTTGCGATGTTTAAAATTATGTTTATGATCAAATACACCTAATTGATTTCCATTGTGATGCTCGTGATATAATTTGTTTGATTCTCTTCCTACAAAATATTTTATTCCTGAAGCAGCCATAAGATCTCCTTCATAAGATGCATCTATAAAAATTTTACCTTTATAGATTTTTCCACTAAGAGTTTTGATTGAAACAATATAATTATTTTCTTTTTTTACACCTTTTTCTCTGTCTAACCATTCGTCACGGTAAACTTTTATTTGATTCTCTTTGATGAAATCTTCAAAAACCTTTTCAGCTATATTGGGTTCAAATATCCACATGGTTTTGTGCTTACCATCAATGGCTGGAGTTCCCTGCCCCGCATTTCCATACGCATTCTTTTTTTGAAATATCCAGGTTTCCGGATTTTCATAATATTTATAGATACGCTGATAGAATTCTCTTGATAAACCACCAATTACACTTTTATCTCCTGTGTCTGTAAAGCCTAAACCGGAGGAAGACATGCCTCCAAGATGTTTATCAGGAGAAACAATTATTACTGATTTGCCCATTTTGCTAACTTGAACAGCGGCGGTTATAGCAGCTGGAGTTCCACCGTAAATTATTACATCTGCAGCATAATTGTTGGTATTATTCTTTGATTGGTTTTGACCGGACAAAACAAATAATCCGATAATAAAAAAATTAATTATTAATAATCCTTTTTTCATTTGTTTCCTTATTTTTTTAAATATTCTACAAATATATTGAAAATAATTCCTCTTTATTGGGTATTGATACTTTCATTTTATATATAAAGTGTATTTGATTTAATAAAAAAAAGTCGTTTAAAAATAATTTTTAAACGACCTTTTTATAGATATTCAATTCTATTAATTATTACAATGGGTAGATCTCATAACCTCTGTAATTTTTTTGTTTTGAGATAGTGTTTTTACACATTGGTTGGTTCTATGATTACTCCAAACGCGATAAGTTTTACCATTACTTGAAAAATGCTTAACATCTCTAAATCCTCTGGTTTCTAAAGTATTATAAACATCAAGAGCTCCTTTGCCAACCAGATCACTTAGATAAACAGGATTATCATAATTTCTTTCATGCTGAATTTCATGATAGCGATCGTATTTTTCATGGGTATAACTGTCATCATATGTCGAATGATTATTGCTATTATCATGAGGTTTATTACAATCATAACGTGGTGTATTAAGTATGTGTTTTACTCTGCCGTCAGACACGCGTACACTTATACACCTATTTTGGGGAGAATTCCACCAATATCCATACGCACTACTACCATTTTTTGTAGTTCTAATATGTTTATATCCTCTCTTTTCAAGGTCATTATCGATGTAACTGGCTTTCTCACCAACTAGGTATTGTAATTTTGGTACTTCACTTTGACCAAATGATAATGATACAGACATCATTATAAGTAATAATGGTAAATAAATTTTCATGTTTAAATAATTTAAGGGTTTAGATTAAAAAAAATAATTTTTGCAAATGTAAAAAAAAATATAATACAATAAATAAATTGTAACATCTGTTACGGTACATTTAAATGTTTTATGTAATTTGATTTAAAAAGTTGACTTAAAGTTTATCTTTGAAGAGATTTATTAAAAAAAAACAGTGATTATAAATACATGAGTACAGCAGAGTTTTTAAAAAATAATTTAACATCAGTTAACAGATATTTTCGTAAAAAAAGAGTGCTTGATGCAGTGAAGAATCGTGTTCAGAATAATTCGTGTATTGTTAATGTTTATCGTGATGATTCAAATAATGTTGGAGATTTTTATTGTGCACCCCATTTATATTTTGATGAATTAAAAGGTAATAAACTTGATATTTTTGAGTATAAAAGTCCAGATAAATCCATATATCAAAATTGGATAAATCAAATTAGTGAAAATTCTTTAATAATTGGCGGAGGAGGTTTATTAAATAGAAAGTGTTTTGAAAAACAATTGAAACTTTTTGAATACTTAAATGATAATGGAAAGAAAACTGTGATATGGGGAGCCGGACATAATTCTAAAAATAAAAATGATTTTGGAAAGATTTCGCAATATAATATAAATCTTAAAAAATTTGGCTTGGTTGGCGTTAGAGATTATAGTATGGGTGAGTCATGGGTACCTTGTGTAAGTTGTATGCATTCAATTTTTGATAATAAATTTGATGAAATTAATGAAGTAGGTATCATTTATCATAAAGATAGCACCAAAAATAAACAACTTTTAAATAAATTAAATCACTACCCTTCAACATCAAATACTACAAACTTAGAAGAAATGGTATCATTTATTGGAAAATATCGAGTTATTGTAACAGATACTTATCACGCCATGTATTGGTCTATGCTTTTAGGTAAAAAAGTTTTGGTTATTCCAAATTCTTCAAAATTTTATAATTTCAAGTACAAGCCAGTTTTTACAACTTTTGATTCCTTTGAAGAAGATATTAAAAAAGCCTCAACACCAGATGGAATTTTACAGGAGTGCAGAGAAATAAACACTAAATTTGCACAAAAGGTTTTTGATTATTTAAATCTTTAAGGAAGGTTTTACAAACTGGTATGAGAAAAAAGATAACTGCAATAATTCCCACATTTAACGAAGAAAAGAATATTGAAAAGGCAATTCAATCTGTTTTGTTTGCTGATGAGATCATGATCGTTGATTCATACAGTGCTGATAAAACCCTTGAAATTGCCCGAAAATATACAAAGTTTATTCTTCAACGTGAATATCAATATTCTGCCTCACAAAAGAACTGGGCTATTCCACAAGCAAAAAATGAATGGATCCTTTTACTGGATGCTGATGAAATTGTTACTCCTGAACTTAAAGAAGAGATTGAAAAAATATTAGATTCAGAACCTGAAGAATCAGCTTTTAGAGTTTACAGGCAGAATTATTTTATGGGTAAGAAGATGAATCATTCAGGTTTGAATACCGATAAAGTGATGAGGTTATTTAAGCGTGATGAGAACCGTTATGAAGACAAGTATGTACATGCTACATTATTATCGGATGGAAAAACAGGAACCTTAAAGCATAAAATTATTCATAATACCTATGATTCTTTTGATGAGCATATTGAAAAGATAAATCGGTATGCCTGGTGGTCAGCCAAAGACCATATAAATAAGAATTCCAATCCAAATTTATACCATTTTATGGTCAAACCTGTGTGGAGCTTTTTTTGGCATTATATTGTAAGAGGTGGGTTCTTAGACGGGATCCCAGGTCTGGTTTATTCTTTTACAATAATGTATGGAGTATTTACACGGTATGTAAAGATCTGGATGTTAAAAAAAGGAAAAGTATAAGTTATAACTTTTCTATTCCGTAAGGGGTTTTAATTACTTTATTTTCTCTTGATACTTTACTTATAGCCAGATTCTTTTCAATTGATTCTTTGTTTTTATAACCTCTTGAATGGTCTAAATGAAGGCACACTGCCTGATGACGTATCTGCAACCCTCTAACACCATAATTTTTAAATCTTCCACCCAATTCTCTGTCAGGTCCGCCATATTGCATTCTTTCATCATACCCGTTAATGGCGATATAATCATCTTTCCAGCCTGAAGAGTTCATATTGTTAAAAGTAGGGTTGGTTGGAGTGACCTTATCCAGAAGTTGTTCGGTAAAACCTGAACTTGCCAGTTTTAGGGTCTGTGAGAATCCAAGATTCTTATCAATTGATTTTAACCATTTTATATCGAAGCAACGCTCTTTAAGAATGTCATCTTTAGAAATATGGTTGCTTAATTTTATAGATAATTTACAATAACCACCTGATAAAAATCTATTTTTGGTAGCATATCTGGCATGAACTTCAACAAAATCATTTTTAGGTATACAATCACCGTCTGTCATCAGTATATATTCATTTTTTGCCTTAACAATAGCCCTATTCAGAAGTTCCTGCCTTCTGTAACCCTTATCTTTGTGCCAGAGATGATAAATCTTAAAAGGGAAATCCTTCTTAAATTCCTCTATAAGCGTTCTGGTATCTTCTTTAGAACCATCATCGGCAATGATGATATCAAAATTCTTATAGGTCTGGATACTGTAACCCCACAAAACTTTCTCCAGCCATTTTGGAGCATTATAGGTGCTAATGATAACAGTAATATTTATATTTTTCATTGGGTGATATTAAGAATATCGTTTACTCAAAAACGACCGCAAAAATACAATACTTAAATTACTTATCTTTGGTTTTTTAAATTTATCAACAAATAATATATAATTAAATGAATAAAGAAATAAAACAATCCATCAATGTTTTACGCAAAGGTGGAACTATCATCTATCCAACAGATACTGTTTGGGGTATAGGTTGTGATGCAACCGAAGAAAATGCTGTAAAAAAAGTGTTTGACCTTAAGAAAAGAACCGAATCTAAAAGTTTGATAATTCTGGTAGATAGTTGGGAGATGTTACAGCAATATATAAAGAAAATTCCGCCAAAAGTAAGTTGTGTTTTAGAAGGTTCATCAAGACCTACATCAGTAATTTATAAAGGTTCAAAAGGGCTGGCAAATAATGTTATTGCCAGTGATTATACTGTGGCAATTAGAATTGTTAAGGATGATTTTTGTAAGCAGCTTATCAAAAAATTTGGCAAGCCAATTGTTTCAACTTCGGCAAATTACAGCGGAAAACCTACACCAAAGAGTTTTAGTGAAATTGATGAAACAATAATTGATAAAGTGGATTATGTTGTAAATTTGAATCGAGAGAAAAAATTTGGTGTATCTTCCCAAATTGTAAAAATTGATCATAAGGGAAAGATAGATTTCCTTAGAAAATAATTAATTACATGTCTAAATATTTGTACAAAGTTGCTGTCAAACATCCAATCTTTAAAGTTATTGCAGATGCTTCCGAAGCATTAAAATTGGAAAGTTATGTAATTGGTGGTTATGTACGTGATTTTATTTTAGACAATGAAAAATCTAAAGATATTGATATTGTAACCGTTGGTAGCGGTATTGAATTGGCTGAAAAAGTTGCTACACTTTTACCCGGAATTCCTAAAGTCCAGTTTTTTAAAACTTATGGAACCGCAATGGTTAAAACAAAAGGTGTTGAATTAGAATTTGTTGGTGCAAGAAAAGAATCTTATAGTGAAGACAGCCGAAATCCAAATGTAGAACCAGGCACTTTACAGGATGATCAAAATCGTAGAGATTTCACGATTAATGCGATGGCTTTGAGTTTGAATAAAGATGATTACGGTAAAATGTTAGATCCGTTTAACGGAATAAAAGATCTTGAAGATAAAATAATTAAAACACCACTTGATCCTGATATAACTTATAGTGATGATCCTTTACGTATGATGCGTGCCATTAGATTTGCAACGCAATTAAATTTTATAATTGAAGAAGAATCTTTAAGATCCATCACAAGGAATGCAGGTAGAATAAAAATAATTACAAACGAAAGGATTGTTGTAGAATTGAATAAGATCTTGATGAGTGAAAAACCCTCAATCGGGTTTAAACTCCTGCAAGACACGGGTTTACTTAACTATATTTTACCTGAACTTACAGCATTAAAAGGAGTTGAACAGATCAAGGGGCAAAAGCATAAAGATAATTTTTATCACACTTTGCAAGTTGTTGATAATATTGCCAAAAAAACCAATAATTTATGGTTGCGGTGGGCTGCATTATTACACGATATTGGTAAAGCACCCACAAAAAAATTTGATAAAAATATAGGATGGACATTTCACGGGCATGAATTTATTGGATCAAAAATGGTAAAAAAGATATTTAAACGTTTGAATATGCCATTGAATGATAAAATGAAATATGTTGAAAAAATTGTTATGTTGAGCTCTCGTCCCGTAATCTTAGCCGAAAATGTTACTGATTCAGCGGTTAGACGTTTGATTTTTGATGTAGGCGATGATATTGAGGATCTGATGACGCATTGTGAAGCAGATATTACTACTAAGAACAAGCAAAAAGAGAATCAATATCTGAATAATTTTAAATTGGTTCGTCAAAAAATTAAGGAAGTTGAAGAAAGAGATCGGGTTAGAAATTTTCAACCACCTGTTTCAGGTGATATTATCATAAAAATTTTTAATTTAAAACCGGGTAGAGAAATTGGTGCTTTAAAAGAAGCTATTAAAGAGGCTATTTTAGAAGGAGATATAGCCAATGATTATGATGAAGCCTTTAACTATATGCTTAGAAAAGGAAAAGAAATGGGATTGAAACAAGGTTTAAAGTAAAAAGGGTAAAATTCAAAGTTTAACATAAAAGATAAAAAGCATACTCTCAAAAAAGTTGGGGATTTGAAGTAGGAAAAAGTACTTTAGTGAATGAGAGATTGAGAGACAGAGTGAAATATTGATTTGTTTGCAAATCTTTGGAAACTTTGTGGCTTAGCAGTTTTGTGAGAAAAATAAATAGAGACCAATAAATATTAATCATAGACTATTTTTTTATTTGTTTCAAATTATCAAACTTATCAAACACATATTTATCTGCAAAATATATACTTAAAAATACACTGATTATTGATGAAGAAAAAACCGTTACCATTAACATAATTTGGTATTTTACAGCAATAACCGGACTGCTGCCACCAAGAATCTGACCTGTCATCATTCCTGGTAAAGAAATTAAACCAACAATTGCAACACTGGCAATTACCGGATTAAAGGCGTTTTTTAAGGCTTCTTTTTTAAAAGGAAACAAGGCTTCATTTCTTTTTGCTCCATTTGCCAGATGCCATCTATATAATTCTTTTTCTTTTTTAAGTTTATTGTAGTAAGTGTTTAAAGAAATAATTATTGTTTTAATTGAATTGCCTAGTAACATTCCTGTGATTGGGATAAAATATCTGGCATCAAAAATATTGGGTAATTTTATTATAAATCCTAAGAAAAAAGCATCTGTTATAATTACACTCATTAATAGCGCGATAAATACAGGGAAAAAGAATATTTTTAATTTTAACTCACTTCGCTTGATAACTGTATAACTGGCTAATACTGTCATAACCAAAACCCAAGAAACATTTAATAATACACTGTTTAGATCAAATATAAATTCCAAATAAAGGCCAACCAAAAGTAGTTGGATTGTCATTCTAATAAAAGCTAAAAAAGAGTCTTTTACCAATCCGGTTTTATAATACCAAAGAATATAAAAAGGTATTATTAGAATAATGTATCCTAAAAATAAAGATAGATAATCTATGTCAATTACGCCTTTCATATTTGTCTTATAATGAGATAATTCTATCTGATTTTTCTATCCAATAAGGGTCATGAGAAGCGGCAATAACAGTTAGGTTCTTTTGTGATAAAACATAATCAGTTATCCGTTTTTTATTGTTTTCATCTAAGTTAGATGTGGGTTCGTCAATGATTAATATTGGTTTTTTTAATAATAATGCAGTTGCTAATAAAATACGTTGCTTTTGTCCTCCGGAAATTTCATCAATTTCATTATTTATAATATCAGGTGAAAGGTTAAATTCATTAAATATTTGATTGATCATTGAGGTAGTAGGATAATTAGCTTTATTATTCTTAAAAGTAAATGGTGTATAAATAATTTCACTGATGTTATTAAAGTATAATGCAGTTTCTTGAGGTAACCAGGCAATATTACTTCTAATTTCGGTAATATTTTCAGGTTCTAATTTTTTATCACCCCAAAATATTTCACCATTAGTAAGTGGCACAAAACCAGTAAGTGCGTTTAAGAGTGTCGTTTTTCCCCTTCCAGATTCACCGGTTATTGCAACTTTTTCACCTCGATTTAATTGAAAAGAAAGATTAGAAATTATATTTTTATTATCATATACAATTGAAATATTATTAACCGAAATTATTGGAGCCTCCAAGGTGATTAAATTTGAATTTAAAGGTAAGGATTAATTAGAATTTTATAATTATTCTTTTAGAATATTTCTCGAAATAACTAATTTCTGAATTTCGGTAGTACCCTCACCAATTGTACATAGTTTTGCATCACGATAGAATTTTTCTACAGGATAATCTTTTGTATAACCATAGCCACCATGAATTTGAACTGCTTCATTTGCAACTTTGACACTTACTTCTGATGCATACATTTTTGCCATAGCGCCAATAGTTACAATTCTTTCACCTTTATTTTTTAAATATGCAGCTTTGTGCAGTAATAATTCTGAGGCTTCGATTTCAGTTGCCATATCAGCTAATTTGAATGAAATACCTTGAAAATGACTTATTGGTTTTCCGAATTGCTCGCGTTCTTTTGAATATTTTAAAGCAGCTTCATATGCTCCTTTAGAAATGCCAAGTGATAATGCGCCAATTGAAATTCTTCCTCCATCCAGAATTTTTAATGATTGAATAAAACCGTCACCAATTTTACCAAGAATATTATTTTTGTGTACCCTACAGTTATCAAAAACCAGTTCAGCGGTTTCTGAAGCTCGCATACCCAATTTATTTTCTTTTTTCCCTGAAGTAAATCCAGGTGTACCTTTTTCAACAGCAAAGGCTGTCATTCCGTGTGAATCTCCTTTTTTACCGGTTCGTACGATCACAACAGCAATATTTCCGCTTTTACCGTGGGTTATAAAGTTTTTAGCACCGTTGATAATATAATAATCGCCATCTTCAACGGCTGTAGTACTCATATTTCCGGCATCACTACCTGTATTGTGTTCCGTTAAACCCCAGGCGCCAATCCATTTGCCAGAAGCTAATTTTGGAAGCCATTTTTTCTTTTGTTCCTCGTTTCCAAATTCTAATATATGATTGGTACACAAAGAATTGTGTGCAGCAAGAGATAAGCCAATAGAAGAATCAACTTTTGAGATCTCTTCTATTACTGTTATGTATTCGTGATATCCTAATCCTGAGCCCCCATATTCTTCAGGAACCAGAACTCCCATAAATCCCATTTCACCTAACTTATGAAATAGATCTATAGGAAAAATTTGCTTTTCATCCCAATCCATCATAAAAGGTGAAATATGTAGTTTTGCAAAATCACGAATTGATTCTGCTATCATTTTTCGGGTTTCTGAAACTTCAAAATTCATTTTTTAAAAATTTAAAATATAATTAATTATCCCTCTGTTTTTTATCTATCTCTCTCATTTGGCTGTCAAATATAATGCTATTCTATCAAATTTTTCTATTGGAAATGAGTCAATTTTTTCCAATTCATTGACAGATGTAAATATGCCAATTTCATTTCGATAGTTGACTATTTTTTTTGTTAAGCTATAATCTATATATGGCAAATGAAGTATTTCTTTAAAAGTAGCTTTATTAAGGTCTAATTTTTCAATATTAGGTCTATCAAATACAGTGTATTGTTTTAAAACTTTATCAGCAACTTCTTTATCGAGATAATAAACTTCATATAGTTGATTATTAAAAGAATAACCTTTTAATAAATTGCGATAATCAATGATTCTTTTAGCCAATTTTTCACCGATTCCATTAATGCTTTGCAATTCACTTGCGCTTACAGTATTGAGATTTTTTTTAATGAGATATTCTTTGTTTCCTTTCTTTTGCGGTGTATTTTTTACCCATTCCGGGAATTTAAAAAAAGGAGAAATTTTAGCTGATAAACTATCACTAATTCCGGTTATTTCTTGAAATTTGGCTGCAGAATTTATAAATTTTCCACTTTTTCTATATGTAAAAAGTTTATCGATTTCTTCTACTTTTAATCCCAATTGATATGCTTTAAAATCGGTTAAATAATTTGGATTAAAAGGAAAGATCTTAAAATGAGATTTTTGTTGTTTGATATTTTTTAAGGAATCAATCTGAGCTTGAAACTCTTTTATTTCAGCTGTATCAGTTTTTATTATTTCATCAGAAGAAAAATTGTAAAAGAAAAATATAAATTGAAGGATAAGTATAATTAAAATTAATAATAAAATCCCATTTCGTTGGCCTTTGTTATACCTAAAATGGGATTTAAAAGAATTCATAAATTAAAAAATGTTTAACTCTTTTTGTTCTTAATAGCCTGCATATACTTTGTTAGTTCTTCTTTTATTTTAGGAGATAATAATACCAAGCCAATCATATTTGGAACTACCATTGCAAATATCATCGCATCTGAAAAATCTATAACAGCGCCTAAACTTATACTTGCACCAATAATTACAAATAATAAAAATAATATTTTGTAAACCAGATCGATAAATTTTCCTTTACCAAATAAAAATTTCCAGCCTTGCATTCCATAATAAGACCAAGAGATCATAGTTGAAAATGCAAACAATATTACTGCAATTGTTAGAATAATAGAGAAATGAGGTATAACAGAATCAAAAGCTGTAGCCGTTAATTCAACACCTTGTTTTACTTCAACACCGTAATCAAAAAATCCGCCTTTAATATTGGTAATGATCAATACCAAAGCAGTCATTGTACAAATTACAACAGTATCAATAAAAGGTTCTAATAAAGCAACGATACCTTCGCTGGCAGGATATTTAGTTTTTACAGCTGAATGTGCAATAGCTGCTGAACCGACACCGGCTTCATTTGAAAAAGTACCTCTTCTAAAACCTTGAATCAAAACACCAATAAAACCACCGGCTATACCACTACCGGTAAATGCACCATCAAATATTAATCCGAAAGCTTGAGGGATTAAAGGAATATTAAATAGTATGATAACCAGTGCTGCACCTACATAAATAACAGCCATAAAAGGAACAATTTTCTCTGTAACTGAAGCTATTCTTTTTATACCACCTATAATTACTACAGCAACGATTGCAGCCATAACCATACCAAAATACATTCCTGCATTGGCATCTGTTAAACCAAAAAGTTGCACAAATTGTGCTGAAGCCTGATTTGCCTGAAACATATTTCCACCTCCAAATGAACCTCCAATAACCATAATTGCAAAGAAAACAGCTAGTATTTTACCTAAAAATCCTAATCCTTTTTCTTTTAATCCTTTTGTTAAGTAATACATCGGACCACCATAAACTGTACCATCTTTGTCAACATCTCTGTATTTTACACCCAAAGTACACTCTGCAAATTTTGATGACATACCTAATAAGCCGGCAAGGATCATCCAAAAAGTAGCTCCAGGGCCACCAATTGATAAGGCAACTGCAACACCGGCAATATTACCCAAACCAACAGTAGCTGATAAGGCAGCTGTTAATGCCTGAAAATGAGTAACTTCACCCTCAACACCTTCCATTGCAATGGTTTCAAACACATCGCCACCAGGAGTTTGATCACCATATGATTTTTCAACTTCATGATGATCAATATCATCGTATTTTCCTTGCACAACTTTTATTGAAGTGCCAAACAATCTAAATTGAGGAAACCTAAATGTTAAAGTAAAATAAATTGCACCACCCAAAAGTATGATTAAAACCCAGGGTATTTTCATTGTTTCAGTAAACGGAATTTCATAAAAAATTAAATCAACGAACCAACTTGTGTATTTTTTAAAATTTTCATCAATAAGCGCAGAAGTACTTTGTTCTTGCGCAAAACCAATTAATGGAGAAATTATAAACATCAATGAAAGAAGTTTTTTATACATGTGTATCATTTTAAATTAGCAGTCGCTAATATCCAAAAAATTATAGCCTGTGACAAGAAAATCGAGTTAAAATATTTTGAAAGATATTTTTAAAAGGTTTGCTTTGGTGTTATAAAGTTTTTAGGATATGGGTTTAAACCATTTTTTTATATTTGTAAAAAAAGTTATTAAGAACCAAACATTTAATTTATCTGTTCTATGAAGAAAACTTTAGTTATAGGAGCTTCTTTAAATGAATATCGCTATTCAAATATGGCAATTAGAAGTCTGGTTGATCACAATATAAATGTAATAGCAATAGGGCTGAGAAAAGGTATAGTTGCAGGAGTTAATATAGAATTAGGTGAGCCAGATTTTCAAGATATTGATACTGTAACCTTGTATTTAAATGCTCAAAGGCAAGAACAATACTACGATTATATTATTTCTTTACTGCCAAATAGAGTAATTTTTAATCCCGGGGCTGAAAATATTGAGTTTGCAAAATTATTAGAGAAACAAAATATTCAATTCGAAAATACCTGCACTTTGGTTTTACTATCTACAGGGCAATATTGAAAGTATATCAATTATTTTTCAATTATTATTTCTTTTCCTTCAAAACTCAATTCAGTTTTTTTAAAAACAGTTTGCGCTTCTTGTAAAAAATCATCTCTATTCTTATAGCGTCCTGAGTAATGCCCAATAAGAAGTTTTTTGACTTCGGCTTTTTGAGCAATTTTTGCCGCTTGTAATGCGGTTGAATGTTGGGTTGTTTTTGCCAGTTCATGATTATCTTCTAAAAATGTAGTTTCATGGTACAATAAATCAACATTTTTAATCAGGGGAACTATTTTTGGAAAATAAGCTGTATCACTACAAAAGGCGTAACTTAGAGGTTTTGCCGGTTCAAATGTAAGTGTATTATTTTTGATGATCCTTCCATTTTCTTTGATAAAATCCTTACCTTTTTTGAGGTTATGATAATCACAAATTTCAATTTCAGGGTATTTTTCAATCTCCTTAATATTTAGTTTTTTTTCTTTAGGTTTCTCTGTAAACAAAAAACCATTTGTATAAATTCTGTGTTTTAGGGGTATAGTTTGTACAATTACATTTTTATCTTCAAAAATAATTTCACTATTTTTTGATTCAATTTCATGGAATTCAATTGGAAAGAATTTTCTTGAGTGTGATATATTCAGAAGAAGTAAAATGATTTCTTTAATTCCTTTTGGAGCGTAAATATGCAGTTCGGTTTGTCTGTTTAATAAGCCAAAAGTTGAGATCAGACCAATTAAACCATAAAAATGATCACCATGCAAATGAGAAATAAATATGTGTTTTATCTTAGAGAACTTAATTTTATGTTTTCTTAATTGCATCTGGGTGCCCTCTCCGCAATCGATCAAAAAATGACGATTATTAATTTCTAAAAATTGAGACGTAGGAAATGCAAAACTTCTGGGTGTGGCTGAATGACATCCTAATATTGTGAGTTTTAAACTCATTTAATCACAATTCTTTTTGAAATAATTCTGGTTTTTGTTTTAATAGAGTATATATAAATACCCGATGCCAGATCTTCACGGTAAAAGGTGATAGAATTGGTACCTTTTTTTGTTTTGACCTTTTGGACATGGATAGAATTTCCCAATAGATCTTTTACATAAAACTCTATATCAAACACATCATCAGCGACAAAACGAATTCGTGTTGTCACACTAAACGGATTGGGAGATGCAATAATATCATGGATAGAATTATCCGCACTATTAAGAATTTGCTGATCTCTTAAATCGTCATCCTGAGCAAAAGTTGCTGTTGAGAAGGTTAATAAAAATAATAAAAATAAAAGTAGTTTTTTTACCATATAGTCTGTTTATATTCCTAAATCTCTTTCAATATCTTCCAACTCAACAACATCTTCTGCTTCTTCAAGTGTTGGAACAATAATTAATTCGTCTGGTAATTTATCGATTTCTTTATTATCATTAACAATTACAAACGATTTTTTGTTTTCTTTATGACTGTTATTTATATGCGAAAATAACAAGATTTCCTTTAAATCAATGCTAAGATTCTCAGAAAAATCTAAAATTAGATTATTATCTTTAAAAATATGATATTTTTCAATAAAAACATTATAAAAATTTACAATATTTTGAGCAGTGCTCATTTGCTCATTAATTTTGGGTTTAATGATTGTAGCAGAATCAGTTTTATTAATAGTCATTTTTAATTATCGTTTTATTTGTTGCGCAAGCAGATAAATAACTGCCATCCTAATAGCTACACCGTTTTCAACCTGATTTAAAATAATTGCTTGTTTTGAATCAGCAACATCACTTGTAAGTTCAACACCTCGATTAATTGGCCCCGGGTGCATAATTACAATATCTTTATTAATTGCATTTAATATTTTTTTGTTTATTCCGTAAAGTTGAGTGTATTCTCTTACAGATGGGAAGTATTTGATATCCATTCGTTCATGTTGAACTCTAAGTACATTAGCTACATCACACCATTCCAATACTTTTTCTAACGAACTTTCATAAGCAACTCCTAATTTGGTAATATATTTAGGAATTAATGTTTTTGGCCCACATAGTTTTATTTCGGCTCCTTGTAATTTTAATGCGAAAATATTTGAAAGCGCAACTCTCGAATGTAAAATATCACCAATTATGGCAATTTTTTTCCCTTTAACTGTTCCAAGCTTTTCACGAATTGAAAATGAATCTAATAATGCTTGTGTTGGATGTTCATGAGCACCATCACCGGCATTGATAATTCTAGCATCAACATTTTTAGATAAGAAATCAGCTGCTCCTTCGTTAGGATGACGCATAACAATTATATCAACTTTCATTGATAAAATATTATTTGCAGTGTCAATAAGTGTTTCACCTTTTTTAACAGAAGATTGCGCCGCAGAAAAATTTACAATATCAGCTGATAATCTTTTTTCAGCCAATTCAAATGAAAGTCTGGTTCTGGTACTATTTTCAAAAAACAGGTTAGCAATAGTAATATCGCGAAGTGATGGTACTTTTTTAATAGGGCGGTTAATAATTTCTTTAAAATGATCGGCAGTTTTAAAAATCAGGTCGATATCTTGTTTTTTTAAATTTTTGATACCTATCAAATTATCAACGCTAAGTTTATTCATTTTAATAGTTTAATTAAATTTGAATATAATATATTTTAAATACATTAAATATTTTATTACTTAATAATTAACTTTTTACTAAATATACAGCATCCTGTTGTCCGTTCTCTTTCCAGTTAACCTTAACTTGTTCAAAATTGATAACATCAACTTGTCTGCCTTTGTAATTTGGTTGAATTGGTAAATGTCTACTAAATCGTCTGTCAATCAATACTAATAATTCAATATGTTTTGGCCTGCCAAATGCCTGAATTGCAGTAAGGGCAGCACGAGTACTTCTGCCTGAATACAAAACATCATCGATAAATACAATATTTTTATTGTCAACCAAAAAATCAATCTCTGTTCTGTTTGCTTCTAAAGGTTCCTCTCTTCGTCTAAAATCATCTCTGTAAAAGGTAATATCTAATTTACCATGTTTGATATTTTTAATAAGATATTCTTCTTCTAATATTTTTACCAATCTATTGCATAGAAATATACCACGAGGTTGTAAACCAATCAAAATTGTATCAGAAAAATCGATATGATTTTCAATAAGCTGGCATGCCAAACGATGTAAGATGATTTCAATTTCTTTTTCGTTAAGTAAAATCTTTTTAGCCATAAGATCAATTTACCAATATTTAATAGGGCAAAGTTACATTTTTTTTATAACCATTTTAAAATATTTGATGTTAATTAAATTGTTAAGAAATATTAAATCTAAATATTTTTCACTGAAAGAGATATGCTACTTTAGCTTTAGAAGAAAAAGTAATATTATGCATCAATTTTCAGGTGAAAATGAAAATCTTCCGTTGTCAAAGTTTGAGTTAATGCTCAAAACTAATAGTGTATATTTTTTTGACTCAAATGAGTTTGAAGAAATTATATTGTATTATGTAGATAATGGTAAATTATCATTGGCAAATAAAGCACTTCAATTGGGTTTAACACAGCACCCAATGTCGGTTGCTTTGAAGCTGATAAAAGTTGAATTACTGATTTTAGAAGAAAAATTAGATGCTGCAGATGTTATTTTAAATCAACTACGAGAATTCGAACCATCCAACGATGAGATCTATATTCAAAAAGCATCAATTTACTCCAAAAAAGGATTACATAAAAAAGCGATTGAAGTTTTAAAAATGGCATTGCAATATACAGATGATGATGTTGATATCTATTCAATGATTGGAATGGAATATTTATTTTTAGATGATTTTGACGCTGCCAGATTTAATTTTGCAAAATGTTTAGATGTTGAATATGATAATTATTCTTCATTATACAATGTGATTTATTGTTATGATATGTTAGATCAGCATAATGAAGCCATCGCATATTTGTTAGGCCATGTTGATAAAGATCCATATAGTGAAGTTGCCTGGCATCAGCTCGGAAGACAATATTATTTGATTGAGAAGTATGAAAAAGCCCTTGAAGCATTTGATTATGCAATTTTAGTAGATGACAAATTTATTGGTGCTCATCTGGAAAAAGCGAAGACTTTAGAAAAATTGAAATTTTATCAAGAAGCAATAGAATATTATAATACCGCCATGGAGATAGATACACCAACTCCTTTTGCTTATTTGCGTATTGGTAAATGTTATGAACAGTTAAATGAACCTAAACTTGCTTTAGAATTCTATAATAAAACCGTTAATGAAGACCCGATCTTCGATAAAGGATGGTTAGCGATTACAGCTATTTATATCAAGAAATCCGAGTACCAACAGGCATTGTATTATATAAATAAGGCCTTGAGTATTGATGAGGATAACAATGAGTATTGGATTAAATTGGCTGAGATTAATTTAAAATTAAATTTGTTTGATGAGGCGATCAAAGCCTATCAAAAAAGTATTGATCTGGAAAATGATAGAGTAGATATTTATATTGCATTAGCAGATGTTTTGCATTTTTCTGAAAATAATGAACAGGCAATGAAGGTTTTAGATAAAGCTGATAAAAAATATAAAGATCAATCTGAAATTGTTTACCGTTTGGCATGTTTAAATTATTTAGCGCATGATCATAAAGAGGCTTTATTTTTATTTGAAAAAGCTTTAAGGCTCAACTTTGAGTATCATCATGTCATTAAAAATATCTTTCCTTCGATCTTTTTTGAAAAAGAAATAATTTTATTGATTGAAAAGATTAAGGAAGAATAAACTTTATTCGTGAGACTCTAAAAAATTTATTTCCTTGGGTCGATTCCCATTATTGGGTTAAGGGCTTGCCCTGAGGTTTATTACCTTTTATCTGATATTTTAATCGAAAAGAATTCCTCGGGGCTTGCCCCGGGGTTTCCTATAAAATGTCATCCCCGAAGGGGATCTAAATAATAAATTTCGGTTTTTGACATTTATGTTAAAATGAAACCAGCGAAATACCTCGATGGATCTACCTCGAGGATAGTTGGTTTCAAGAAATTTTTATTAAGTACAATATTAAAATATTTCACCATTTTTTAAAAACCATTCATTTGTTAAGTCTAAACCTTGACCAAATTAATTATATTTGGCATCTAATTATATTTTTTAGATGAAGAGAACACTAAAAGATTACTTTATAATTTCATTAAAAGGAGTTGCTATGGGAGCAGCAGATGTTGTGCCAGGTGTTTCTGGAGGGACAATTGCATTTGTATCAGGTATTTACGAAGAATTGATCAATTCTATTAATCAAGTAAATCTCAAAGCAATAAAAATTCTTAAAAATGAAGGAATTGCCGCTGCATGGAAATCAATAAATGGCAACTTTTTATTGGCTTTACTCATCGGAATTTTTATAAGCGTTATTTCATTAGCTAAAGTTATTAGGCATTTAATGGAAACCCAACCTATTTTACTTTGGTCTTTTTTCTTTGGTTTGGTTTTGGCAAGTGTAATTTATATCGCTAAACAAATAACTCAATGGCGATTGATTACTATTATCATGTTAATTATTGGTGCTGTTATAGCGTATTTTATTACTATTATTCCTCCACAAAGTATGCAAGTTTCTAACGGTTTTATTTTTTTAGCTGGAGCATTGGCAATATGTGCCATGATCTTACCCGGAATTTCAGGGAGCTTTATCTTGTTATTAATAGGTGCATATAAACCGGTGTTGGATGCTATTCATTATAAAGACTTTAAAACTTTATTTTTTTTAATTCTAGGTGCCATTGTTGGTTTACTAACCTTTTCTCGGGTTTTAAAATGGCTATTTGATCATTATCAAAATCTGACATTGGCTACTTTAACGGGATTTATTATTGGCTCTTTAAATAAAATATGGCCTTGGAAAAAAGTTTTACAAACAGAGATCATTGATGGAAAAATGAAAATATTACAAGAAAAAAGTGTTTTACCATTTGATTTTGAAGGAGATAACCAGTTAATGTATGCTTTATTTTTTGCTGCTATTGGCTTTGGTGTTATCCTTTTATTGGAAAAATTAGCTGTAAAAAAGATAGATTAATATGGCAACAACAAGAACCTTTTCTGATAAAATATTCCTTTTTATTAAAGGGCTTGCCATGGGGACTGCAAATAAGATTCCGGGTGTATCCGGAGGTATGGTGGCTTTTGTAGCTGGGTTTTATGAAGAATTAATTTATTCATTACAAAAAATTAATAAAAAAGCTTTTGGTTTATTATTTAACGGTAGGTTTAAAAGTTTTTATCAATATATAAACGGAGGTTTTTTATTGTTGGTCTTTGCAGGAAGTACCTTTAGTTATTTTAGTATTTCAAGAGTATTAAACTATTTTTTAACAAATCATGAACTCTATGTCTGGAGTACATTTTTTGGTATGATCATAGGTTCAATTTACTATATTTTAAAAGATTTTAATGATTGGCGTATTAGAAATATAATTGCTATTAGTATTGGAATTGCAATAGGATTGGCCATTAGTATGATGAGCCCTGCTAAAGAAAATGACAATTTGTGGTTTGTTTTTTTATGTGGAATAATTGGAGTATCAGGAATGACGTTACCGGGTTTATCAGGTTCGTTTATTTTAATTTTATTGGGCAACTACGTTTTGCTTTTGGTTGATTCGGTTAATGAACTATACAAAGTTATTATTGATATTTTTAAATGGAATTTTGATTTTATTCATGATGAAGAACGGATGAGGTACATGAAAATAATTTCGAGTTTTACTTTGGGATCAATGGTTGGTTTAGTAATATCCTCACATATTTTGGCTTTTTTACTTAAAAGATGGCACCAGATCGTTACTTCAGTTATTATTGGATTTATTTCAGGTTCATTGGGAATAGTTTGGCCTTGGAAAAAAGTAATTTATAAAATAAATGAACATGGTGAAGTATTAATCGATAGTCAGGGTGACAAAGTTATTGAAAATTTTGTGAGATATATTCCTGATTTACATGATAGTACAACATGGGTTGCAATAGGTTTTATTTTAGTGGGTATTTTAACCTTATTGTCATTAGAATTGTATGGCAGAAGAAAATATTACAAATGATAATATAAAAAACACTTACTCTAATTATTCATATTAGAGATTAAGATAATCTTATAAATGAAAAATAAAGAAATGTCAATTTACGGTTTGTTAGGTAAGAATATATCGTATTCATTTTCAAAAGATTATTTTACTAAGAAATTTGCAAAACTAGGCTTAGATAATTGTGTTTATCAAAATTTTGATATAAGAAAAATTGAAGATCTTACTTTGTTGTTAGATAACAATATTGAATATTTAAAGGGTTTAAGTGTTACGATTCCCTATAAAGAGAAAGTTTTTCAATATTTAGATGAAATTGATGAAGCTGCACAAGAAATTGGTGCTGTTAATACAATTAAAATTTTGGATGATTACAGATTAAAAGGGTACAACACAGATGTATATGGATTTAAACAATCACTTCAGCCTTTATTGCAAATACATCATAAAAATGCCTTGATCTTAGGAACAGGCGGTGCTTCAAAGGCAGTTGCTTATACTTTAGACCAATTATGTATTAATTATCAATACGTTTCAAGAAACCCTAAAAATAAGCATATAATTTCTTATGATGATATTACAGCCGATGTTATGAAAAATTTTCAAATAATCATTAACTGTACACCTTTGGGCACTTTTCCTAATATTGAAAACTTCCCAAAAATTCCTTACAGATATTTAACAAAAAACCACTTACTATTTGACTTGATTTATAATCCTGCAGAAACATTTTTTCTGAAAAAAGGAAAAGAAAAAAAAGCAAATGTGAAAAATGGTTTACAAATGTTAGAATTACAGGCAGAGAAGGCATGGGAAATATGGAATTCTTAAATAATCAATATATTACGCAACTTTGTTGAATTAAAACATCTATTTAACGATAATAGTTTTGCGATATCGACAGCTATTTGTATATTTCGAAACTTTAAAAAAAGTAGATTAGAACTTTAAACATTATAAAATGTTAGACAAAAATATTGAGAATTTATCTGAGGATAAAGGAGAAAAAGAAATCATTAAGGATGCTGAAAATACTAAAGAAGTATCTGAAGAAATTGGAAAAAATAATAAAGATAAATTAGTTTTAGTTCAAGAAAAAGAAGAGAAGTCTGAAGAGATCATTGAAAATAGGGTTGAAGATACTCAACCTGATGAGAAGCCTGAGGAAATTATTGAAAAAGATACTGCAGAAGTGAGTAAAACTGAAGAAGATTTTCAAAATGAATTAAAAGAGAATATTGAAGATTCCATAAAAGAAGAAGAGACAAAAAAAGAAGACGCTCCTAAAGAAGATGTTTCTAATGAAATTTTGGAAAATATTTCTACAAAAATTCAGGAAAAATCAAAAAATGAGATTCCGGTAATTGATTACGCTAAACTGAGTTTGGAGGAATTAGCGGATGAATTTAAAAATTTACTCAACAATTTTTCTGTTAAAGATATTAAAGATCAATTTGAGGATATTAAATCGAATTTTAATAGTAAGTATAAAACCACTATTGAAGAGGAAAAGGAAAAATTTGTGAAAGCAGGTGGTGAAATAGATGATTTTACATTTATTACACCTGCAAAAGGTAAATTTTTCGATTTGGTTAGAGAGTTTAAAAAGAAACGACAATTTCATTACAAGCAAATTGAAAGAGAACGAAAAGATAATCTTGAAAAGAAACTAACTTTAATTGAGAAATTAAAAATTTTAATCAATAATGCTGAACCCTCAACTATGTATAAAGAGTTTAGGGAAATTCAAACTGAATGGCGTACAATTGGTCAGATTCCACGTTCAAAGTATAATGATGTTTGGCAAACTTATCACCATCATGTTGAAAGGTTTTATGATCTATTGCATTTAAACAGAGATTTTATTGATTTAGATTTTAAACATAATTTAGAAGAAAAAACTAAATTGGCAGTAAAAGCCGAAAAGCTTGCAGAAAAGGAAGATATTGATAAAGCTTTTAGAGAATTACAGGTTTTACACAGAATGTGGAAGGAAGATGTTGGACCCGTAGCCCGTGAATACAGAGATGATATTTGGGATAGATTTAGTGATGCAACTAAGAAAATTCATCATAGACGACACGAAATCCAAAAAGATCTAGATGCTAAATTTGAAGAAAATATTGATAAGAAATTAGTGGTAATTGAAAAAATAAAGTCTGTTAATATTGATAAAATATCTTCTCATAAAGAGTGGCAAAATTCAATAAAAAGTATTGAAAAATTGCGAAATGATTTTTTTGCAATTGGTCGTGTGCCAAGTACTAAAAATGAAGAGATATGGAATTTATTTAAGGGTGCCACACGTGATTTCAATCACGCTAAAAACGCATTTTATAAAAATATTAAAAAGGAACAATATGAAAATCTGACAAAAAAAATGCATTTGGTAGATCAAGCCGAATCATTAAAAGACAGTGAAGATTGGAATACTGTTACTGATATTTTTAAGAAAATTCAAGCTGATTGGAAGAAAATTGGGCATGTGCCAAAAAGAGATTCTGATAAAATTTGGAAACGATTTAAAGATGCCTGTAATTTTTATTTTGATAAATTAAATAACAGGCAAGATGATGCTAATAAGGAATATAATGATGTATTTAATGACAAAAAAGAGTTGTTAAATAGCTTAAAAGAGAAAATTAATCAGGAAGAAGATCTGGTTATTGAAACTGTAAACTCTATTGTTTCTGAATGGAGAAATTTAGGCGCTTTACCAATTAAAATGCATCATATTGAAGCTAAATTTAACAAGGCATTAGAGGCAGCTTATAAGAAATTAGATATCAGTAAAGATGAAGCAGCATTTTTAAAATTTAAAAATATTGTTGATTTTTATGTTGCTCAAAAAGATTCAAGAAAGATTGAAAGTGAACAGTTTTTTGTTCGTAAAAAAATTGATGATCTTACTAAAGAAATAAAGCAGCTTGAAAATAATGTTGGTTTCATTTCTAATGTTTCAGATGATAATCCTCTTGTTAAAAGTGTATTTGATAAGATTGAAAGTTATAAAGACGATCTTAAAATCTGGAAAAGGAAAATAGATTATTTAAAAAAGTTAGAATATTAAAAAAAGATCCTGCCATTTGGCAGGATCTTTTAATTTAAAACTACCAAGTATTTCTTATTCTATTTCTATGTTTAAATATATTTCATATTTAGAAAGAGATAAATTACAAAAAATATTTTTTCACCGTTTAAACGGATTCTACAATTAAAAAATATATGTAATTTTGCAAAGTCAAAAATCAATTTCACTATATTATGGCAGACGATAAAAAAATTATCTTTTCAATGAGCGGCGTAAGTAAAACTTACCAAGGCGCTAATAAACCAGTTCTTAAAAATATTTATTTGAGTTTTTTTTATGGAGCTAAAATTGGAATATTGGGTTTAAATGGTTCGGGAAAATCGACGCTCTTAAAAATAATTGCCGGAATTGAAAAAAATTATCAGGGAGATGTGATTTTTTCTCAAAATTATACCGTTGGTTATTTACCTCAAGAGCCATATTTGGACGAGGAGCTAACCGTTATTGATATTGTTAAAGAAGGCGTAGCCCAAACAGTAGCAATATTGGATGAGTACAATAAAATAAACGATATGTTTGGTTTAGAAGAAGTGTATTCTGATGCTGATAAGATGGAGAAATTAATGGCAAAACAAGCCGAATTACAAGATAAAATTGATGCGACAGGCGCCTGGGAAATTGATACAAAACTCGAAATAGCAATGGATGCTTTACGTACTCCTGAAGGCAATACACCAATTAAAAATCTTTCGGGAGGTGAAAGAAGAAGAGTTGCGCTTTGCCGTTTGTTATTACAGGAACCTGATGTTTTACTTTTAGATGAACCAACAAACCATTTAGATGCTGAATCAGTGCTTTGGCTGGAACATCATCTGGCTCAATATAAAGGAACTGTTATAGCTGTTACTCACGATCGTTATTTTTTAGATAATGTTGCCGGATGGATATTAGAATTAGACAGAGGTGAAGGTATTCCTTGGAAAGGTAATTATTCTTCGTGGTTAGAACAAAAATCAACCCGGCTTGCACAAGAGTCAAAACAAGTTTCCAAACGTCAAAAAACATTAGAGCGTGAATTGGAATGGGTAAGAATGGGGGCTAAAGGAAGGCATGCTAAATCAAAAGCTCGTTTGTCAAATTATGATAAATTGATGAACGAAGATCAAAAACAAAAAGAAGAAAAATTAGAAATTTATATACCCAACGGTCCAAGATTAGGAACAAATGTTATTGATGCCGCCGGTGTATCAAAAGCTTTTGGTGATAAATTATTGTATGAAGATTTGAATTTTAGTTTACCACCAAACGGTATTGTTGGTATAATTGGTCCGAATGGGGCAGGGAAAACTACAATTTTTAAAATGATTATGGGAGAAGAATCTCCTGATAAAGGTAAATTCGTTGTAGGAGAAACTGCAAAAATTGCTTATGTTGATCAGCAACATACAAATATCGATCCCGAAAAATCTATTTGGGAAAATTTTTCAAGAGGACAAGAATTAATCATGATGGGTGGAAAGCAAGTTAATTCAAGAGCTTATTTGAGTAGATTTAATTTTAGTGGCTCTGAACAAAACAAAAAAGTAGCTACCCTTTCCGGTGGTGAAAGAAATCGTTTGCATTTGGCAATTACTTTACGTGAAGAAGGTAATGTTTTATTACTTGACGAACCAACTAATGATTTAGATATTAATACTTTACGAGCTCTGGAAGAAGGTTTAGAAAATTTTGCAGGTTGTGCAGTTATCATTTCGCATGATCGTTGGTTCTTAGATAGAATATGTACACATATTTTAGCATTTGAGGGTAATTCTCAGGTTTATTCGTTTGAAGGAAGTTTTTCGGAATATGAAGAAAATAAAAAGAAAAGACTGGGAGGTGATGTTTTGCCAAAACGGATTAAATACAAGAAGTTGGTGAGATAATTAATAAATAATTAAACTTATAAATGAATCCAAAAATTAAAAATATTAAAACTGAAGTACTTTCTGATAATTGGTACACATTAAATAAGATCAGTTTTGATTATCAAATGCCTAATGGTGAATGGGTAAATCAATCGCGAGAAAGTTATGACAGAGGTAATGGGGCAACTATTTTATTGTACGATAAATCTAAGAAAACGATTATTTTGATCAAACAATTTAGAATGCCATCTTATGTAAATGGTAATAAAAATGGTGTTATTATTGAAACCTGTGCAGGACTTTTAGACGGTGATTCGCCTGAAGTTTGTGTTAAAAAAGAAGCTTTTGAAGAAACCGGGATAAAGATTGATAAAGTTAAAAAAGTTTTTGAAGCTTATATGTCTCCAGGTGCTGTTACCGAAATAATCCATTTTTTTATAGGAGAGTATAATGATCAAATGAAAATTGGTACAGGTGGTGGTGTTGATGATGAACATGAAGACATAGAAATTCTAGAAATTCATTATGAAAAAGCTTTACAGATGATTTCAGATGGTGAAATAAAAGATGCTAAAACCATTATGTTGTTGCAATATATGGTTTTGAATAAGTTATTCGATTAATTGTAATCAGGATACCAATTACGCAATCTTACTTCAATATTTGGATTTTTATCATTCACTAGTTTTTTAAATGCTTGAATATCACTCATGTCAGGTTTTCCACGATAGTGAAACGGATAAACGATCTTTGGTTTAAATTCTAATACGGCACTTGCTGCCTGATGTATATCCATAGTATAAGGAAGATTCATACAAACAAATGCTACATTAATATTTTTTAAGTTTCTCATTTCATATATATCTTCAGTGTCACCTGAAATATAAATTTGTTTATTACCTATTGTTAAAATATAGCCATTTCCTCTTCCTTTAGGGTGTTTTGAGTCTGGAATATCAGGAAGGTTATACATTGGTAATGCTTTAATTTTGATCCCTAGTTGTTCTGTAGTTTCATTATTGTTCAATACAATTAAATTCTTATGGTAAATTGGAGGTAATTTTTCAGCTACAGCTTCTGGAGCAATAAAAATTGCTTTGTCAGTATGAATTGATTTTAAGGTTTCTAGATCAAGATGATCACCATGTATATCAGTTATAATTATTAAATCAGGATCAATCATATTTTTAAAAGCATTTTGTCCTCCGTATGGATCAATATAAATAGTTAAATTATTCAATTGCAAAAAGAGTGAGCTGTGGAAAATTGGTTGAATTTTTAAATCACCCAAACTTGTTTTTAATATATCAGTTTTAGGTTTTTGGGAGAAACTATAGTTTATTGTAAAAAATAGTAAGAATATAAAAATTTTTAATCTATGCATGATCTTGATTATA
>JAOZVI010000083.1 GCA_029938265.1 Flavobacteriaceae bacterium
GTTATTGAATCATGGGGTAATAATACCACTCAACCAAAACTAACAAAAATTAATAATACAACTTACGAACTAATAATCACGCCTGATGTTTATGGTTTTTATAGCGTTGCAACAAGTAAAACTATAACTGAGCTATGCTTTGTATTTCGCTCTGCAGATGGTTCTATAAAAAATGGAGATGACATTTTTATAGATCTCTACGAAGCAGGTTTAAATGTAATTTTGACCAATCCTACAAAAAACAATGAAGTTTACAATTTAAATGAAAATATAACTTTAACCGCAGAATCTTCAATCTCTGCTGATTTGGAATTATTTGTTGACAACGTTACACAAAAAACGGATTTTGGTGTAACAAGCATTTCTTCTGCTTATACTTTTACTTCTACAGGATCACATACAATAAAAGTAGATGCTGATAAAGGAGCAGATACTGCAAGTGATGAAATAACAGTTTATGTAAAAACTACTACACAAAATGCAACTTTACCTTCCGGAGTTGTTGATGGATTTAATAATAATGGAAATGGCACAGTAACTTTTGTACTAACGGCACCAAACAAAACAGATGTTTTTGTTTTGGGTGAATTCAATGATTTCGGTTTAAATGAAAGTTACCAAATGAAAAAAGATGGTGATAAATTCTGGGTCACTGTTTCCGGACTAGACTCCAATACCGAATTTGCATACCAATATCTGGTAGATTATGAAATCAAAATCGCCGATCCATATGCTACTAAAATACTAGATCCCAATAATGATAAATACATTCCTTCTGAGACATACCCAAATTTAAAAGCCTATCCAACAGATTTCACTACAGGAAATGTTTCTACTTTTAAGATGAATGAAGTAAGTTATAACTGGACAGCCAATAGTTTTACTCCTCCAGATCAGGAAAATTTAATTGTTTACGAATTGCTTTTAAGAGATTTTGATGTAGTAAATACCAATGATATTGGCGACCTTAAAAGAGCAATGACACATTTAGATTACTTGGAAGATCTCGGTATAAATGCTATTGAATTAATGCCGGTAAATGAGTTTGAAGGAAATGATAGTTGGGGGTATAACCCGGCGTTCCATGGTGCTTTGGATAAAGCCTACGGGACAAAAAATGATCTAAAAAAGTTTATTGATGAATGCCATAAAAGAAATATTGCAGTAATTTTAGATGTAGTTTATAACCATGCTTTTAGTCAGAGCCCCTTAGCACAGATGTATTGGGATTCGACTAACTCCAGACCATCATCAGATAATCCATGGTTAAATCCAGTTGCCAAACACGATTATAATGTTGGTTACGATTTTAATCACGAAAGTGCCTATACTAAGAATTATGTAAAACAAACTTTACAATATTGGATAGAAGAATTTAGAGTTGATGGTTTTCGTTTTGACCTTTCCAAAGGATTTACACAAAATAACACTTTAGGTAATGTAGGTCAATGGGGGCAGTATGATGCTTCACGAATTGCAATTTTAAAAGATTATGGTGATTTTGTCTGGTCTGTTAAATCAAATACTTATAATATCCTGGAACATTTTGCTGATAATTCTGAAGAAAAAGAATTATCTGCTTACGGTTTCTTACTTTGGGGAAATACCAATCATAACTATAATCAAAATACAATGGGTTTTAGTGATCAATCAGATATTTCATGGATTTCTTATCAAAAAAGAGAGTGGAGTGATGCTCATGTAATGGGTTATATGGAAAGTCATGATGAAGAGCGTTTGATGTATAAAAATCTGGAACATGGTAATAGTAGTGGCACATATGATGTGAAAAATTTAAATACCGCTCTATCCCGTGAAGAAGCTGCAGGTAATTTCTTTTTTACGATTCCCGGACCAAAAATGATATGGCAATTTGGAGAGGTCGGATATGATATTAATATTGATTTTAATGGTAGAACAGGGAGAAAACCAATACATTGGGAATATTTTGATGATGTAAACAGAAGAAAGATATATGACGTATGGGCAACGCTAGCAGCATTTAAAAAAGAACAACCAGCATTTCAAACTACTGATTATACTTTGAATGTAGGTACTTTATTAAAAAGTATTATTTTACGTCACAGCTCAATGGATATAGTTGTTTTGGGTAATTTTAATGTTACAACAGAAAATATAAATCCACAGTTTACAAAAACAGGAACCTGGTATGAATATTATACCGGAACGGAAATGAATGTTACCAACACTTCTACTGCAATATCATTACAACCGGGAGAATACAGATTGTATTCTACGGTTCGATTACAAGATCCATTACCGGTTGAAGACATTACAATGATAGATGACTCTTTTATTTTGTATCCTAATCCGGCTTTAGGTAGTTTTAAAATAAACAGATCAGCTAATAAAGTTGAGATCTTTGACTTTACCGGAAGAAAAATAAAGAGTTTTAAAGGTAAATTTAATCAGGATAAATACTATGATGTTTCTTCTTTAAAACCATCAGTTTATTTAGTAAAAATTAGCGCTGATATGGGTATCAGTACTCAAAGATTAGTGGTTGAGTAATTAGTTTTTGAGTTTTTGTAATTGATGGGTGTTCAAATTTTGAACACCCATATTTTTTGAACCAATACCAAGTTCAAAAACTATCACAAGTTCTGTATGCCTCAATAACCGCTAATTCACCTTCTTTTCCTTTTTTAGAATTTCCATGTTCCATTCCAAGTATACCTTTGTAACCTTTAGCATGAATATATTTAAATATATTTTTATAGTTGATCTCGCCGGTTGTAGGTTCTTTCCTTCCGGGATTATCTCCTATTTGAAAATACGCGATCTCATCCCATGCCATTTTCATATTTGGAATTAAGTTTCCCTCTTGAATTTGCTGATGATAAATATCAAATAAGATCTTACACGAAGGGCTATCTACCGCTTTACACACCTCGTATGCCTGAGGTATTTTATTTAAAAATAATCCGGGATGGTTGTAAAAATTTAAAGGTTCCAACACCATGATCAATTTGTGTTTTTCTAATATATCAGTCGCATATTTTAAAGATTCTACAACATTGGCTGTTTGAAATCCAATATCCAGTCTTAGATCTACATGCCCGGGAACTACAGTCATCCATTTTGCATTTACCCGTTTTGCAACAGCGACAGATTCTTCAATTTGTTGTAAAAATTCTTTTCTGCTTTTTTCCTGACCAGTTGTTAAAGTAGGCTCTTTCCAATAAATTTTATGTGCAACAAATACGCCCATGGTCATATTTCTGTTTGCCATTGTTTGTGCCATTTTTTCTTGAACAGAAACAGGGCGATCTTTCATCCCGTTATCTTCAAAGGCCAAAAACCCCTGATCAGCCATAAAACTCAACTGGTCAACAGGATCATCCCCTGCATGGTTCTTAAACATCCCAATATGAGGTGCATAATTCAAATTAAATTTTTTATTATTTACTGATTTCGAATCTTTAAAATGATCCATGGCACTCATACCAGAGATACCCAATCCCATTAATGAGGCTGTTGCAGCTCCTTTTTTAAGAAATGATCTTCTTTCCATTTGTTAATTATTTATTAATGAATCTCTACCGATAATTATCGGTATTTGAGAAGTATTAAAACAAACTCAAAAATATAAATGGTCCCGATATCTATTTACCCATCCCATAATTAATTATACCTAGAATGGCAAAGTTACTCCGGGCACAGGTATTGGATAATTTCCTGATGCATCTGGCACCACAGGTGGTATAGATTTCCAGTTGAGTAAATCTTCATTAGGCACTAATTTGTGATCAGAATTCATGGCATCCTCCCAGCTCACTTGTTTACCTGAATAAGTTGCCATTCTTCCTAAAATAGCAGACATGGTGCTTTTAGCACCATTTTCAGCATCACTGATCAGGCTTCCGCTCCTAATTGATGCGAAAAGTTCGTTATGTTCTATTTGATAAGGGTTTTTATCTTCAATTTTATTGTGGGAATATAATTTTTCTCCAGAATAAGATTTCAATCTGGCAATACTACTACTGTTGGTAATTGAAGTACCTGAAGTTCCCTGAAATGTTTCTGAAACGCGATTGAAACAACCTTGTTGATGACGGCATTGACTCGAAATAACAGCACCGCTTGGATATTCAAATTCTACAAAATGGTGGTCGAATATCTCGCCATGATCTTTACCGTTTCGCACTTCTCTTCCTCCCATTCCCTGTGCTTTAACAGGGTATTCGCCAATAAACCAATTGGCGACATCTATATTGTGAATATGCTGTTCTAAAATATGATCACCACACAACCAGTTAAAATAATACCAGTTTCTCATTTGATATTCCATTTCTGTCCAGTTATCCTGCCTTGGTCTAACCCAAACTCCACCACCATCCCAATACACCTGTCCGGAAATAATATTTCCAATAGCGCCATCCTTAATGCGTTTATATGCTTCACGATAACTTGTTTGGTAATGTCTTTGTAAGCCAACAACCACATTCAATTTTTTTTCTTTTGCGATCTTGGCTGAGGCCAATACTTTTTTAATTCCTGCTACATCTGTGGCAACAGGTTTCTCCATAAAAACATGTTTTCCTTGTGCTATAGCGTATTCAAAATGCTGAGGTCTGAAACCGGGAGGAGTCGTTAAGATCACAACATCGGCTTCATCAATAGCTTTTTTATAAGAACCAAATCCAACAAATCTTTTAGATTCTTTTACATCTAATTTACCAGATGGAAACATCTTGGATAAGTTTGTATACGATTCATCCAAACGATCTTTAAAGGCATCAGCCATCGCCACTAATTTCACATTTTCATCTGCTTTAAGTGCCTGAGCAACTGCCCCTGTTCCTCTTCCTCCACAACCTACAACGGCAAGTTTCAATAATTTTTCATTTTTAAACATTGGTTTTGATGATAGGATGGAAGGAGCCAGAAATATTCCTCCTGTAACCAAA
The DNA here is from genome assembly GCA_029938265.1 of Flavobacteriaceae bacterium. Taxonomy (GTDB): domain Bacteria; phylum Bacteroidota; class Bacteroidia; order Flavobacteriales; family Flavobacteriaceae; genus Namhaeicola. The sequence continues at coordinate 4,932 of JAOZVI010000083.1, forward strand.
GTTGAATCTTTTACAAATTTACGTCTTGACAAGTTTTTCATCTCATTATAGTTTTAGATTTTTAAAAAGTATTTGATGAAACTCGTTTAAAATGATTCTCCTGTGTACTAAATCATTTTAAATGCTCATTTCATTTTTATATAATAATTAATTACCAAAATCTTCTATAGCTTCCAACCAATATTTTTCAATATTTTTACCCGATGGTTGTATTTTTGGACGAACAACCCGGAATCCTACAAACTCAGCATCGGTAAACCACCAGTTGCTTTTTGGTATCTGCGGGTCTCTTTGTTTCCAGTTAACCTGAGATGGATCTCTGTTGGTACAACAGATCTTATTTGCAGTATCTATCCATGAACCACCTCTAATTACAAGAGGATAGAGTTTTGTGGGAATATTCCATGGATTCTTTTTTGGAGAACTGGTGTAATAAGTAGTGCTGTATTGGTCTAACACCCATTCGGAGACATTTCCCAACAGATCATAAATTCCAAGGATGTTGGGTTTTTTAGTACCTGTTGTTTGATATGTTTCATTAGAATTATCCTCATACCAGGCATATTGTCTGAGTTCAGAAACTTCATCAGTTTTTCCCTTTTTACAAACATATTCCCATTCAGCTTCTGTTGGTAAACGATAAAAGACTCCCGTTTTTGCAGTCAACCATTTGCAAAACATTAGTGCTGCATATTGGGTCATATTTACTGCCGGAAATGATCCTTTACCCATACCTGAACTCATGTCGGCATAAGGTACAGTTGCTCCTGTTACCCCATCTATTCCCATTTCTTTGAGTTTTGAAGTACTTTTAAATTGCCCATCATTTAATTGATCATATATAAAAGTATCATATTGTTTCCATGTAATCTCATATTTTCCCATCCAAAATCCGTCAACTTCCACCTGATGAGCAGGTCTTTCATCTGCATCTCGTGAGGAACTTTTTGTTCCCATCAAAAAAGACCCACCTTTAACTGCTGCCAATTCAATAGCAATTTCTTCTCCTTTAATATCCTGTTTATAGTCTTCAAAATTTTGCGCTTTTAGCAAAGTGATTTGGATTAAAAAACCTCCTATGATCAATAGTTTTAAACTGTTTTTTAATTTCATAAACCGACAACTAATTTAATTCTAAAATTTGAATATTTTTAAATTCAACCGGATGACTCTCACTTTGAAGAGAAATATATCCTTTTTTCAGGGGTTTTCCTTCTCTGGATTTCCAGACTTTATTATCTACATTTTCAACAGAACCGCCAATTTGAGGTTTGCTATACGTTAATACAGTTTCTCCATTGATCTTATGAGAAATAACAGAATCATTTCTAACCAAAATTTCCAAATTCACCCATTGATCACCATTATATGTTTTTGAACTTGAATTAAAACAGTGTTGGGTAAGCAATTTGCCATTCATCACAACATGTGTGCCGGGAGTACATAAATTTCCTGTAGGTCGTTCACCTTTATCTAATCCTCCTAATAATTGGACTTCAATTGAAACCGGGAAATTCTGCTCTAATTCCATAGTTTCAGGAGCTTGACAATGTATCATAACACCACTATTTCTTTTAGCCCAACCCGCACCATCTTTTATTTGTTTACCCGTAAACCTATATTGTAATCTCAATTTATAATTTGAAAAATCTTTTTTGTAAAAAATATGACCATAAGAAGCATTGAATATACCATTATATGCATCATAATTTACTTGCATTACACCATTTACTACTCGAAATGTATTTTTATAGTTATCCCCTAAGTGATGACCTTTAATTTTAACCACCCATCCATCTAGATCTTTCCCATTGAATAAAGAAACCCATTTTTCATATTCATTTTTTTGTTGATTCTGACCATTTAAAAAACTAATAGATCCTAATAAAAAAAATACTATTAAAAATGATTTGAGTTTAATTTTTTTCATAATTTTTAATCATTTATAATGACCAGGCTTTTCCTTTGGTGGTTTCTTCCAAAGAAATACATCCAAGAAAATCACCGGGAATAGGGTCGTATGCTAAAATCTCTTCACCTACTTTCTCGGAGGTTTTATAAGCCCAGATTGTCATGGTTCTTAAATTGGTTAATGTTTTTAATGCCAAAGTATCATCTTCATTCTTAGAGAAGACTTCTTTATCCTTTTGATCTGCTTTTAAATATTTTGTAAGTAAAGATTCAAATGCTTCATTATTCGGTGATTTGCCTAATGAATCTGAAATCGTAACTATACCTTTTTTGAAATTTTCTTGTTCTTCCTTACTAGAAACTTCATTTGTATAAGCATCAATAAATTGTGGAATATTTACATCTAAGGCACCAGGTAAACTAGTTGTTTTAGGTAAAATCAGATCGATCAGTTTCTCTAATATAAAACTTTCATTTGACGAAAAGAATTGAGGTGTCCATGAAATCTGAGGATCATTTTTACAGCTTTGTAAGAGGCTAAATACCGAAGGAGTAGCAACAATATATCCTAATGATAAACCTAAACCTTTTAGTGCTTTTCTTCTATCCATAATTTTGTGTATACATTTTTTTAAATTGCTTAACAGCATGATCTACAGCTCTTACAGTTAAAGCCATATAGGTTAAAGAAGGATTTTGACAACCTGCAGATGTCATACAGGCGCCATCAGTTACATAAATATTAGATACTCCATGCACTTGATTATTGGCGTTTAAAACTGAAGTTTTTGGATCGTTGCCCATCCTTGCCGTTCCCATTTCATGAATACCAATACCGGGAGCCTCTATATTATCCATTGGCTGAATATCTTTAAAACCTGCATTTTCTAACATTTCTTTAGCTTGTTGGATCATATCTTTACGCATTTCCATTTCATTTTCTTTCCATTCTGCGTCAAAAGTTACAGTAGGTAATCCCCATTCATCTAATTTCTTATAATCAAGCATCATTTTATTTTCATGATAAGGTAAACATTCTCCAAAACCACCCAAAGAGATCATCCAACCACCAGGTTTTAATATTTTTTCGGTTAAACCTTTTCCATAACCTTCTTCTTCAATCAAATCCGTATAATTCCATCTTCTTGTCCCACCTTGATATCCATATCCTCTTAGAAAATCTTTTTTTGAATTTTTATCTCCTAAGTTTCTAAATCTGGGTATATAAAAACCATTTGGTCTTCTTCCTTTATAATATTTATCTTCAAAACCATCAAATTTTGCATAGGCACCGGCATCAAGATGATGATCCATTAAATTATGTCCAAGTTCGCCGGAATCATTTCCCAATCCATTGGGGAATCTTTTAGATTTCGATTGCATTAATATGGAGGTAGTAGGAATTGTTGAGGCACAAGCAAAAATAATTTTAGCATTAAAGATCATTTTTTCTTTAGTTTCAGCATCAATTACTTTTACACCAGTAGCAATTTTTAATTGATCATCATAAATTATTTCATGTACAATAGAATTTGGTCTTAAAGTCATATTCCCGGTTTTTTCAGCTGCCGGTAGTGTTGATGAATTACTGCTAAAATAACCGCCAAACGGACAACCTCTCATACATCTGTCTCTGTTTTGACATTTACTTCTTCCCACATATTCTTTATCACTTGTTATATGTGCTGTTCGGCCTATGGTTAAAACCCTATCTTTATAATTCTCAGCAATATTTTCTTTTAAATGTTCTTCAACACAGGTCAGATCCATTGGTGGTTCAAAAATCCCATCAGGTAAATGGGCCAATCCCAGTTTTTCTCCACTTACACCAATATATTTTTCAACATGATCATACCATGGAGCAAGGTCTTTATATCTAATAGGCCAATCAATTGCAGTACCATCTTTTTTATTGGCATTAAAATCCAGATCACTTAATCGGTAACTTTGTCTGCCCCAGGTTAAAGATCTTCCTCCTACCTGATATCCTCTGATCCAGTCAAATCGTTTAACTTCATTATAAGGATGCTTAATGTCATCTACAAAAAAATGATTGTGAGCTTTGTCGGTTACATACCCAGTTCTTGCTTGTTTTTCCTGGCGCTTCTCTTCTTCTCGGGTCTGTTTTCCTTTATAGTTAAAATCCCATGGATCTAAGAACATAGTTGGATAATCTTTAAGGTGTTCAATCATTCTGCCTCTTTCTAAAACAAGAGTTTTTAAACCTTTTTCACAAAGTTCTTTTGCAGCCCATCCACCTGTAATACCTGTTCCAATCACAATGGCATCGTATTCTTTTTTCAAACTCATTCTATAGCTTTAATATATAAACTTCTAACAATAACATACTTTCCCCAAAAATAAGGAACTAAAATTTAACATCTAAAAAAAATGATTTTTTTATCAATACAATTTTTAAAATGAAAACCTACAACTTAAAGATCATTTTTTTATAGGTAAAAAAATCTCAGCTTTCCATTTCAGCGAATTTCCACCCATATTAGGGTTATTGTAAAATATTTCAAGAGCTTCCTTTTCTATCTCAATATTATTATTTTTTGCATAATCTATTAAAGCATACCATGCTCTATCAGAAGAAATATAGTTGCCGTTGTAGATAGCTTTTAAAGCTTTTTGATTTTCAATTTTTTTGTATTTGATGATATTATCAACCGGTAAAGAGTCATTTTTGATTATTGGATAGCAAAAATTGTAATGAATACTATCATTAGCAGTATTCCAATATGTAATTTCTACTATGGGTTTGCCATTTAATGGAATTTTATTTTTTATTATAAATGAACTCAACAGATTAAAGTTTTGCATCATGCCTTTTGCTTTACTGAGTTGTGTTGTTCTTATCGGAATATAAGCACAATAAGTAGATTTTATTTCACGCTCACCTTCTATAGTTATTTTAAAACTTTTTATATGTTCATTAAGTTTATTATTAAAATCCATCAATGTGTTTTTTGTTCTTTTCTCAAAATCTGTATCACTAAAAGGAAATAGAATTCTGTTTTTTAAACTGTGATGCTCATCTTTTATATAGA
>JAOZVI010000227.1 GCA_029938265.1 Flavobacteriaceae bacterium
CATCCGGGCTCCACTTCCCTCGAACGCCGGATAATCCTCTCCTGTCTGAGTATTTCAACTGATGCACTTCGGTTCCATCTGGCCGAACCATGCGGATGCCAAGCTTGTTATCGTAAACGAGTATTTCGGTAGCTGCTACAGTTGCGCGTGAGGAAGTAGAGGCCAACACCATAGAAAAGATTAACATACTAATTTGTAAATATTTCCTAGTTTTGCTTATATGCATCATCTGCTTTATCCTCCCTATATTGTCATGGCGGTTAACGTTAAGCGTCACCCTGAGCGCGGCGGAGCCTGCGATAGAGTGAACGCGCTTGATACTCATCTAAACCCTTCTGAAAGGGCTAATATTTCCTTAAGCTAAAATTATAGGTGCCTCCTCCTGGTCAAGCAATACGGCTGACCACCCGAGGGTGGCGTCTCCAATTGACAACTAAACGGAGGAAGCTGAGATGAAGTATTACAAAACGACGACGAAATACAACTGCGGAATCGATCTGCATACGAGGCAAATGTACATCTGCGTGATGGACCTGGATGGGAATATTCTGGTTCACCGCAATATTCGGAACAACGACTTCGGGTTTTTCCTGAAGCTGGGGTAGCCATTTGTTATTTCATACAGTGGTTTATACCTGATGGACTTAAATTCTTCTTGGGTGCGTTTAAATCTGGAGAACGGAACGAATGGGAACTGGATGTAATAATGCGATCCATCAGTACCACTAATGTGGCGAGTTGTATTTCCGAATATTGCCTGTTCTTCACTCCAGGTTTGCTCTCGTCCCATTGCCAGTTTCAAACGATCCGTTTTGAATTACGTTCGAGCCCGACCCCGCCGCACCGACTTCAATGCGCAAGGTCACCGGCTCATCCTCCGTGACAGAAAGGGTTCGATAGATTCCCGATCCACTGATCGGGGCGCTGCACACAACGGCGTCCATTCCGCTACGCACAATCAGCTGAAGGTCCTGATCGATGTCCGACGTGAACTCACAGGTGATCGTTCCCACATCCAGATCCCATTTCAGGCTCTCAATCGTGGTGCGGTTGCGTCCTTTCACCCCGGTCAGCGTTCCTTTCGACAGGTACGATGGCATGGCCGGAAGCAACTCGAGCACCCCCGGTTGCGTCATCACCGCCGACTCGATCAGATGCCCCTGAATACTGTTGATGAAATCATAGTTATAGACCGACTCGAGGCGGACATCATGGGAGGTCGCGAGGCTGTTGAAAAAGTGCTCATTCGTGAACAGCCCCTTCAGACGTTCCCCGAAACGTTGCCCATCCTTGGTTCGGATCTCGCCATACGCCAGCATGAGGTTCCCGTGGGCCTGCGGCATATTCGGCGGTGCCGGCCGTTTATCCAGCGCCATCTTGATGGCGGGAATCAAACCGGACGTCGTTGCATCCTCCGGATTAATTTCATAGGCCGGCCAGAGCGTATAGGCGTGGCTCGTATGACGGTGCCCGTAATTCTCGCCGAGATCCCACACCCACTCTTTCAGGGTTCCGTCCGGTTCCGTGATATAGGCCGGTATTTTCCCAAGCAGTGCTGTCCAGCGTTCCACGCCTTCTCCGGCACCCTGCTCCAATCCGAGAACATTCGAGGCCTCAATAGCCATATTCAACCCGTGCTTACAGGCCGCAATATCGAATACGGCATTTACCGACGCAATCGACTGGCTGCTGTTGCCCGGAGGAGATTCCGGTGATACGGACGGAACAAAGATGACGTCTCCGCTTTCATTGGTTCGCGACAGGAAGTCTTCAAAGAAAATCGCCATGTCATGGAGGAACGGATACACCCGATCCTGCAGGAAGGTCTGATCTCCGCTGATCTGATATTGCTCGTACATCGAATACACCAGCCACGGACCATACCCCACGCTGGCTGCATGAGCGTAAAACGCATCAAAGTTACTGAACAAAGCCCGTTCCCCGTCCATACGAACCGGGCCGACAATTCCCCGACAGCCCCACAGTCTGGAAGCCCCGATTTCCCAATCCGGCTTCGTCCGCTCCATCAACTGGAACACCCCTTCCATGCACTCCGCGAGGTTGGCAATGTTGCCCCCGCCGATCTGCAGCGTGTAGTTCACGTTGGCAATGTAATCATCATTCCAGCCCGCTTCATTCCAGTCGCCGAGAAACACACCGGACAACCGCGGCCCGAAGGTACTTCCGGACGTACACATAAACAGATAGCGGCTCGTATCAAACACCTTTTCAATGAGCGCCTTATTCACCGTCAGCTTATTCGCATTCTGATTGGCCACCAGCTCCGCCGCCGACCGCGCACGATCTGCTTCCGATGCGCCCACGTCATAGGTAACGCGATTATACATTTCAGTATGAATCGCCGTGTGATCGGCCAGCAGCTGATCATAATTCTTCGTAATCGTATTCAGCTCCGCCTGCAGTGCCTGAGCGTTCCATCCCTGATAATCGTCCTTATACCGTTCCAGTTTGGTAATCAGCAAAACCGAATCCGCCCCGCTCACCTGCAGGTTATTACTGCCGTCAACCAACGAACTCCCGCCGGTCTGAATGACCCGCGTCACGCCTTCATAGCCGCCCTGCTTACCATCAATCATATTGTATCGACAGCGGAAGTTCAGGAACTGAGGCGAGTTCGGAGTTTCAACCAAAAATCCGCCCGGATGATTAATGGCGTCCTCGAGACTCAAGGTCACATCCAGGGATGCCCCGGTCGGTTTCTCGATCAGCGTCACAATCCAATCCTCATCCCGGGAGACAAAACTTTTCCGTACCCAGGAACCGCGATTGTCATCCCAGGAGACCGTCACCTCACCGGTTTCGTAATTACAGACATGCTGATAGTTCTGAACCGCCCC
>JAOZVI010000084.1 GCA_029938265.1 Flavobacteriaceae bacterium
GAAAATGTTCGTAAAGGTATTCCTTTTGTTTTTCCATATTTTTCCTGTAAAAAATACGCATTGTATATTTCAGCATCTCTAAAAAATAATTTTTCTTCTTCTAAAAAGTTTATGCTCATAATAATTTGATCAAACATATACCATTTTTTATGATGAAAAATACTCCCCTCCCCTTTTCGCTGAAATTCTAACATCGGATTAAAAAACTCAGGTGTAAGCAAAAAGTTTTTTATACTGTTACTATTAGGTTCATCATTAAAGTCGCCCATAATAATGATATTTGGATCTGAATTTTCAGAATATATTTTATTAATAATCTCATGAATTAATTTGGCTGCTTTCACTCTTTTGCTTTCCGAAAAATTAATTCCATTATTTCTCGATGGCCAATGATTAACAATAACATAAACTTGTTCATTAAAAAGCTTACCTGAGATCAATAAAATATCTCTTGTAAAATCTCTATTATGATTCTTATCTTCTAAATATAACGTATAAGTATCGCTATAGATCAATTTAAAATATTGTTCTTGATATAAAAAGGCTACATCTATCCCTCTTTCATCAGGAGATTCATAATGCACAAAATTGTATTGAAAAGGTTTTAGATTTTCAGTCTGAATCAAATCTTCTAATATTCTACTGTTCTCTACTTCTGCTACACCTAAAAAAATTGGAGGCTTTTGAGTTTGATCTGTACCAATTTTAGAAATTGCTCTACTGATATTTTGAATCTTAGTATTATAGCGATCCTGATTCCATTGAAATTTTCCTTCAGGAGTAAAATCTTTGTCTAAGGTATATTCATCATGTATTGAATCAAAGAAATTCTCCAAATTATAAAACGCAATAGAAAATAATTTTGAACTATCTTTTAAAACCATTTTTACAGAATAAGAGGTATTAAACCTCAGGGCAAGCCCTGAACCCACTAATAGGAATCGACCCAAGGGTCGAGGTATTAAACTAGATCCCGCTTGATACTGAAACAAGTTCAGCACAGGTAGCGGGATTAGTTCGACTAACTAAAAAATTGAAATTAATTTTTTAGAGTCTCACGAATAAAAAAACGAATGTACAAAAATTAAATTCCTGAATTTTATATAAAACAGTATTTGTAAATTTGCAGTATGATAGAAAAACAAAACACCAAAATTGAAGATGTAGTATTAATAGGGATAATAACTAAACATCAAGATAATGAAAAAGCTAAAGAATATTTAGATGAGTTGGAATTCTTGACCTATACAGCTGGCGGAAAAGTGAAAGAACGCTTTATACAAAGAATAGATATTCCAAATCCTAAAACTTTTATTGGCTCAGGTAAATTAAATCAAGTAAAACAATATATTGATGATTATAATGTGCAAACTGTAATATTTGATGATGAATTGAGTCCGGCACAACTGCGGAACATAGAAAAAATATTGAACTGCAAGGTACTGGATCGTACAAATTTAATTTTGGATATTTTTGCACAAAGAGCGCAAACATCCTATGCCAGAACCCAAGTAGAACTCGCTCAATGTGAATATTTATTACCCAGATTAACCCGGATGTGGACGCACTTAGAACGACAAAAAGGTGGAATTGGATTACGCGGACCTGGTGAGACTGAAATTGAAACAGACAGACGAATCATTCGTGATAAGATTTCTCTTTTAAAAAAGAAGTTGAAAAACATTGATAAACAAATGGCTGTTCAACGCAAAAATAGAGGAAAAATGGTTCGTGTTGCTTTGGTGGGTTATACTAATGTTGGAAAATCAACTTTGATGAATGTTGTAAGTAAGAGTAATATTTTTGCCGAAAATAAATTATTTGCTACATTAGATACTACTGTTAGAAAAGTTGTGATAAAAAATATTCCTTTTCTATTAACTGATACTGTTGGTTTTATTAGAAAATTACCCACTCAATTAGTTGAGTCTTTTAAATCAACTTTAGATGAGGTACGTGAAGCTGATTTGTTATTGCATGTTGTAGATATCTCTCATCCAAATTTTGAAGACCATATTGACTCTGTTAATATAATTCTTGGTGAAATAGCTAGTGCAAATAAACCAACTTTAATGGTTTTTAATAAAATTGATGCTTTTGTAAATGAAAGTATTGATGAAGATGATTTAGTTACCAAACGTACCAAAACTCATTATACATTACAAGATTGGGAAAAAACATGGATGAATAATATGAAAGGTAATTGTATTTTTATTTCTGCTTTAAACAAAGAAAATTTAGATGAATTCAAATCTATGGTTTACGATGAAGTTAAGAAAATTCATATTACCAGATTTCCATATAATGATTACTTATATCAGGAATATGAAGAAGAAGAATAAAGCGATATTCGCTTAATTATTATCAGAATCCTCATTGGCAATAATTCCCAATCTATCGGCTCTTTCTTTCCACATTTTTCTGGCAAGAACCTGAAGATCAACATGACCATCACTTTCATCAACAATTTCTAAACCAAGAAGTGTTTCAATTATATCTTCCTGTGTTACAAGGCCACTTACTGACCCATAATCATCTACTACCAATGCAACATGCTCTCTATTTTCAATTAATATATCCAAAAGATTTGGTATTGGCAGATTTCTTTCAACAACAAAAATTTCTCTTTGGATCGTTTTTAATTCGTTTCCTCCATTTTTTTTGATGATAGAATCAAGCATTTCATCCTTTAAAATATAACTTTTAATATCCTCTTGGGAATTACCATATATAGGAATTCTAGAAAATTTTAACTTTTGGTTTCTATCATAAAAATCTTGAATAGTCATTTTTTCAGAAGCAATTTTCATAACAATACTAGGCGTCATGATGTCTTTTACCAACACAGATTTAAAATCAATTAAATTTTTAATGATCCTACTCTCTTTTTCCTGAAAAACACCTTCTTCATGTGCAATCTCAGCCATCGCATGAAAATCTTCTCTACTTACAGCAACTTCATGCGGACTTTTACCAATCAATCTTGTGGTAAGTTGTAAAAGCCATAATATACCAGTATATTTTAATGGAAACATTAATACTATAATTGCCTTTGTAGTAAAATTTGCTAATTTTTTCCAATAACTGGCGCCTATTGTTTTAGGAATTATTTCAGAAAGTACTAAAATCAATAATGTCATAATAGCCGAAACAATTCCAACAGCATTATTACCTGATCCAAAAGTTTTTTCTGCTTGAACACCAACTAAAATGGCACCCACAGTATGAGCAATCGTGTTAACTGTTAAAATTGCAATTAAAGGTTGGTCAACATCATCTTTTAATTTTTCAAGTGTATTTGCATAATTTTTACTTTCATTTTTCTTAACTGCAATAAAAGTTGGCGTTACGCTTAATAAAACAGCTTCAAGAATTGAACATAAAAAAGAAAAGAAAATAGATACAAAACCATAAATTAGCAATAAGGTCATAAAATAATTTGTTTTTGCTAATTTATTAAATTAAAATTTGATAGTTATTAAATGATGAAAAAATCTACTTTATTTTATAACTCAAACCAAATAACCAATAGGATTGTAATTTGTTATCAACCGTGTCAAAAGTAACATCTGGATCAAAATCTGTTGCATAATTCAAGGCTTCTTGTTTGTTTTTTCTCAAACCAAAATCAAAACCTAAACCTAGGTTTTTCCATATGGTATAAGCAAATGAGTTAGTCCAGGTGTAATTTGAATAATTTGAGGATTTGTAACTCTGAAAAATTGAAAGATTTGAAGAAATATCTAAATTTCCAATTTTTTTAGAATAATCTGCTACTATTTTGGCACCCAATGATGAATTATATTCGTTACCTCCTCTACTAAAAATAAAATTATAATTCAATGGATGTATAACGATAACCAAATCTTTAATTGGTGTCCAGGTAGCACCAATCCCAAGATCAAGATAACCGGGATTATTAAAATTATTTACTAATGTTGTACGATATTCACCCAAAGCCGAAACTGCAAATTTTTCGCTTAATTTTCTTCCATATAAAGATGAAAGTGTAAAAATATCTGTTGCAACCTCATATTTTTCACTATCTAAATCATCATCCTTATTATCAAATTTAATCCAGCTCACATTAATATTTGTCGCATTTCTCCAAAAGAATTTATCTTCAATCAAATCGGCAGAAGCATTGATGTTAAATCCAAAATTTCCTACTGAAGAGTTTGGTATATCTTTAGAATACCAATTATTATGTCCTGAAACACTTCCTCCTATTGTTCCAAAAGCATCAAACCTCCAACCGGGTAGCGCATCAATTTCACTTTGAATAGCATCTACATTTTTTTGTATTGCTCCAATAGAATCTTTTTTGATCTTTTGTATTGCTAATAATTCGTCTTTTGTCTGGGCATTTACAAAAGAAACAATTAACATGAAGACAATTAAAATTAATGTTTTTTTCATTTTTAAAAATATTTATTTGATATTAAATTATATAAGTTTAAAGAAAACCAAGTTCTAATTTTGCTTCTTCACTCATTAGGTCTTGAGTCCAAGGAGGGTCAAAAGTGATTTCTACTTCAGCATTATTCACTTCTTCAATAGTTTTTACTTTTTCTTCAACTTCAACAGGTAGGGTTTCGGCAACAGGACAGTTTGGAGTTGTAAGTGTCATTAATATCTTAACATCTCTGTTTTCATTTACAAAAACATCATAAATTAAACCAAGTTCATAAATATCTACCGGAATTTCAGGGTCGTATATTGTTTTAATTTTTTCTAAAATTTTTATCCCCAAAACTTTTGTGTCAATTTTTTCCATTTACACTCTTTAAAATGATTCTAAATAAGGGCAAATATAATATAATTAAGATAATTTCGACTGATAAGCCAGGGCATATAATTTAAATTGTTTGATCATAGATACCAAACCATTTGCTCTTGTTGGTGATAAATGCTCTTTTAAACCAATTTCATCAACAAAAAATAATTCGTTTTCCAAAATATCTTTTGGTGTTTGATTAGAAAAAACTCTTAACAACAAAGCTACAATTCCTTTGGTAAGAATTGCATCTCCATCTGCTTTAAAGATCAATTTTCCATCTTTTAACTCTGTTTTAAGCCATACTTTAGACTGACATCCGTTAATTAAATTGTCTTCCGTTTTATATTTATCATCCATATAAGAAAGTGACTTTCCTAATTCTATGATATAATCATAACGCTCCATCCAATCATCAAACATTGAAAATTCGTCAATTATTTCATTTTGTATTTCTTTTATTGTCATATTTTTTTAATGAAATTAAAAATTTAATTTTATTAATTATATGTTTACTATTTTTATAAACTTATAATATTTATTTTTGCAAATCTAAACAAATACCGCATAATGAGTAAACTTTTAATTGTTGGAACAGTGGCTTTTGATGCTATTGAAACTCCTTTTGGAAAAACAGAAAAAATTTTGGGTGGCGCTGCCACATACATTGGATTGGCTGCTTCACAATTTAATGTTGAATCAGGTATAGTATCTATAGTGGGAGGTGATTTTCCTAAAGGATATTTAGAAATGCTCAATAGTAAAAATATTGACACAACCGGTATCGAAATTGTAAAGAATGGTAAAACTTTCTTCTGGAGGGGTAAATATCACAACGATTTAAATACGCGTGACACTTTAACAACAGAATTAAATGTTTTAGCAGATTTTAAACCTGTTGTGCCTAAAAAATTTCAAAACCCTGAATTTTTGATGTTAGGAAATTTGCATCCATCAGTACAAATGTCAGTAATTAAACAAATTCCTAAACGACCAAAATTAGTAGTTTTGGATACTATGAATTTTTGGATGGATAATACCTGGGATCAATTGATTGAGGTTATTAAAAAAATTGATGTAATTACCATTAATGATGAAGAAGCAAGGCAACTTAGTGGTGAATATTCACTAGTTAGAGCAGCACATAAGATTCATAAAATGGGACCAAAATATGTTATTATTAAAAAAGGAGAACACGGTGCATTATTGTTTAACAAAAAAAATGTGTTCTTTGCTCCCGCTCTACCTTTAGAAGACGTTTTTGATCCAACAGGTGCCGGAGATACTTTTGCCGGAGGCTTTATTGGTTATTTGGCCAGTACTCGTGATATTTCTTTTGAAAATATGAAACGCGCTATAATTTATGGATCAAATTTAGCTTCTTTTAGCGTTGAAAAATTTGGAACAAGACAGATGGAAGACCTAACAAAAAAAGAGGTTCAAGATAGATTGCAAGATTTTAAACAATTAACTCAATTCGAAATTGAGTTAAATTAAGTTAACATTTAACCTATTTCTGTAATGAGTGATGCTATCAAACATGAATGCGGAATTGCTTTAGTAAGATTATTAAAACCTTTGCAATACTACAAAGATAAATATGGTACTGCTTTTTATGGTATTAATAAGATGTATTTACTAATGGAAAAGCAGCACAATCGTGGTCAGGATGGTGCTGGTTTTGCAAGTATTAAATTTGATGTTAACCCCGGAACACGGTATATGAGCCGAATCCGATCAAATGGCCAACAACCAATACAAGATGTTTTTGCTAAGATCAATGCCAGACTCAATGCAGTGCTGAAAGAAAATCCTGATAAAACCAATGACATAGATTGGCAACTTCAAAATATGCCTTACGTAGGTAATTTATTTCTAGGTCATGTCAGGTATGGAACTTTTGGTAAAAACAGCATTGAAAGTGTACATCCCTTTTTACGCCAAAATAATTGGCAACATAAAAATTTGATCGTTGCAGGAAATTTCAATATGACTAATTCAAAAGAATTATTACAAGAACTTATTGAACTTGGCCAGCATCCAAAAGAAAATACCGATACTGTTACAATAATGGAAAAAATTGGGCATTTTTTAGATGATGAAGTGCAACAATTATACGATAAATTTAAGAATGAAGGAATCAATAAAAAAGATGCTTCATCACTAATTGCAAAAAATGTTGACGTGGCAAATCTTTTAAGAAGAGCTTCAAAGAATTGGGATGGTGGATATGCCATTGCAGGAATATTAGGGCATGGTGATGCTTTTGTTTTTCGTGATCCTTCCGGAATACGTCCCGCTTTCTATTATAAAGATGATGAGGTTGTTGTAGTTGCTTCAGAAAGACCTGTAATTCAAACTGTATTTAATGTAGCCATAGAAGATGTCAAAGAATTAGAACGGGCACATGCATTAATCATTAAAAAAGATGGCACTACAAATGTAGAGCAAATAAAAGAGCAAATGCCAGATAAGGCTTGTTCTTTTGAACGAATATATTTTTCAAGAGGTAGCGATGCTTCTATTTATGAAGAACGTAAAAATTTAGGCAAATATATATTCCCTAAAGTATTAGAATGTATCCAAAATGATATTAAGAATACTGTTTTTTCATATATTCCTAATACTGCTGAAACATCATTTTTTGGTCTGTCACAAGCCGCAGAAGATTATTTAAATCAACATAAATTAAATGTAATACTCAAGGGTAAACGAAGTATCCCGGCAAAAGATCTATCAAATCTACTCTCTATAAGACCCCGAATTGAAAAAATTGCCATTAAAGATGCAAAATTACGAACCTTCATTACCGATGATAATAGCAGAGATGATCTAGTTGCCCACGTTTATGATGTTACATATGGAGTAGTAAAACCAACTGATAATTTGGTTATTATCGATGATAGCATCGTTAGAGGCACTACTTTAAAAAAGAGTATTATTAAAATTTTAGATAGACTAAATCCTAAAAAAATTGTTGTGGTGTCCTCTGCCCCACAAATACGTTATCCGGATTGTTACGGCATAGATATGGCAAATCTAGAAGATTTTATCGCTTTTAAGGCAAATTTAGCCCTCTTAAAAGACACCGATAATTATCATATTTTAGATGAGGTTTATAAAAAATGTAAAGCCAGTATTGACAATCCTAACCCAATAAATTACGTGAAAGAGGTGTATGCCCCTTTTACAGCTGATGAAATTTCAAATAAAATATCTGAACTATTAAAAACTGAAGATATTAAATCAGAAATTAGAATAATTTACCAACCTATTGAAAATTTACATAAGGCATGTCCTAATCATTTAGGAGATTGGTATTTTACCGGAGATTACCCTACAAAAGGTGGAATAAAAGTTGTAAACAGGGCGTTTATGAATTTCTATGAAGGGAAAAAAGAAAGAGCATATTAACTAAATTAATAAAAAATGTATAAAATATCTTTATTGTTTGTTTTGATTTTAACTACTTTTAGTTTAACCCGATGTAAATCTCAAGATAGTGTAATCCAAAAAAAAGTTCCTTTTACAATTACTGAAAAAACATATCAACATTGGATAGGTGGAAAAGAAGGGTCGAGTGGTACAAATTTGGTTTTAAGAGGTAAATACGATTTATCTCCTTTACATTTTGATACTGTTTTTTTTCAAAATAGAGAAGAAAAAATAGCTGCTGAATTTAATAGTAATATTTTTACTATTTTTTTGAGAATTGCAACTATAGATTCTGATAAAGCAAATTTAAAAATGTCTAAAGATCCAAAAGATGAGTTTGGTAATCCGGTTCCTGTAAAAACAAAAAACATACCCTTTGATCTCAAAGAGGATGAGGCTGTTTTGCTTTACAATGTCAAAGGAAAGGAATATTATTACAAAATAAGTGGAATAAAGAAATTAGAAACAGTTTATTATCCTTGATAAATAAATTGGTTTATTTTTATTTACACACTTTAAGGGATACTACCTCCATTCCACCAAAGAAACACCAATACCAACTATAGTTTGTTTATGGTTATAATCGATCAAACTTTCGCCATAGCCATGGAAAACCTGTAAATGGAGTTTTAAGTAATCATAAATTCTAAACGTATAATCCATTTGTAAACTACCACGATTATCATCATCAAATCGCATTGAATGTCGGCCAATCAAACTTATATCATGTCTCCCTTTTTCATACGCCACCATAAGATCACCTCTACCAATATAATTTTCAATACCCGGGTTATTATCTAATTCAGGTTTTTCATGAAGTCTCCACCAAGGGCGTAACACAATACTCAAATTATTCTTTTCCCAGCCAAATTGCATGATAATTCTATGCCAGCTTCTTGATAAAGGGTTAGAGCTCCCATTGCTTTGATGGTTATATCCAATTCCAGCAAAAACACCATTAATACCAAAAATTTTATATGGAGTGGGTACAAGTAACATTACCTCAGGTTCGTAATTTGTTTCTCTAAAAGGTCTGGATTGAGCTTTATTATAAACCTGCCATCTTGAAGTTTGTGTGTACGCTATCCAAATATCACCGCCAATTCTATTTCCAAAAATATTTTTTAATGCCATTGTTTTAAAACTGATCTGAAATTTTAACTCTGTATCACTCAATGGCAGAGGTTCTAGCACAACGTTATCCGGGTTATCACTAGTAGGCAGCTCATTAATATCATTTGTATAATTTGCAAATAAAATATAAAGGGGCTTGTAAGTTTTAAATTTGAATAAATCCTTTTGGTTGGTTAGCGTATCGTTAATCTGCCACCTTTCAGATAAAGAATAGGTGTCTTTACTTTTTTTAAATAATCCCTGTGATCTAACACTTAAATTAACCATTAAAAGGAGAATTATAAGGATAAAAATTCTCATTGTATATATTTTCAAAATTAAATTATAGATCTGTTTTATCATTCCATTTTCATAGATAATTCCAACCAGCGCTCTTCTTTTTGTTCCAATTCATCAATAATTTCTTGCAATTTTAAAGAGGTTTTATTAATCATTTCAGGTGCAATTTC
>JAOZVI010000228.1 GCA_029938265.1 Flavobacteriaceae bacterium
TCCAACGCCAGTAAAGCCTCCAACCGGCCCGGTGCCAACGGATGACGGTATCAGGCTGAACGATGGACAGGTGGCGGCGCCAGTCTGGGAGAAGGCGGGAGAGAAGAGCCCAAAGCGCTCGATCAGACGGCTTCAGGTGTGGTCGCTTAGCGTTGCGCTGTAGAACCTCAAGCTGATGGCGCAATGCGACGTTCTCCAGGGCTAGCTGTCTGCGGGAATTGATGGCAGCCGCGAGTGCGTAAAGGATGATTTTGAGCATCCAGACATGCTAAACCCGGGTAGACGTAACAGCAATGATACCAACACGGACGGAATACCCACGGCCATTTTCCCAATCTTCTGTATCTTTCCCGCGCCTGCACCGACCGGTCATATCCCTCTTTTGCAATCCGCAATTACTTGATAATTCTGGTTTCCGTCAGCCAGGCCGGTGTTTTTGACTCGCTGGGTTCACCCGGATTCATATCTACGCCGTCCAGGGCAGGTGCATCAGGAACTGTGGCAAGCATGCTTGTCTTGGCTTGACGGATAACGATCTGCTCAGGCGAAACGTTGATGACGGACAGGTCATGGGCCAAGAGCACAGGGCCATCATAGGTTATTCCCACGTTCTTGAAAAAATTGTCTACCAGGGCATCACCTAAGGTGTAATGGGAACCTACGCCTAAACGGGGCTTGGCAATACCAAAAACGATTCCAAGCTCTTCCGGCGACGTGTGCTCACCCATTACGTTCTCCGCATGTTCAAATGGCATCTTGGCATGTAAGGCGAACTCTTCAGCAGATGGCATAACCTCATGGATAAATACATCCGCGCCTTTCCCCTGCTCGGCCTCGAAGGTGCTTGGTTCGCTGTCCGCAGTATAGACAAAAACAAGCCCATTCCACTCCAGGCGATAGCCCAAGGACCCTTCGATGCAATGAACAACGGGAAAGGCATGGATCTTCACGCCATTTTTGTCATAAACCAGCTGGCTCGGGTTTTCGGGGCTGAACTTGCTGACATCAATTTCGTTGCAAGTGATGGTGGTGCCGCCTGTTGGCAGCAAGTTCCGTTTACTCTGGACATGCCACTCGGCAGCTTTTCTAATGTTCTCCGTAAATGCCGCCGTTCCAAGCTCCGGCGTAGTGCCTGACGGCCCCCAAACCTGAAGAGGCGTATTGCGGGCCCAGCCCATGGCGTCAAAGAGAGGGAAAATACCGCCGATATGGTCCAAATGAAGGTGGTTGATGAAAACCTTGTCCAGCAGGGCGGGATGGACGCCCATGCTGTAGAGATTGCCGGATGTTCCAGGACCGATGTCAAATATGAAATTGTCGCCGTTTCCCAACTCGACAAGGTAACCTGAGGCAGCCTGTGCCCTGCGGAGCGGCGCAGGACCGCCAGAGCCCAGAACGGTGATTCGCATCTCGTTTTCGGGAAGTGTCTCTTTCCCTGGGATATAGTGCTCCGGATATTCCTTGAGGGAAGCACCTTCCACCTTGGAAATGACAGGTGTCTTTGTAAGGGGTTTTCCGCTCAGCGGGGTCGGGTAGCCATCTTCGGTGGTTGATTTTTCTCTGGGAAAGCGGAATTCCTCGAATTGGTCCGCACTCGCCAAGATTGGCAGAGCCAGTGTGAGCACAAGCCCGAAAATACAGGCATTAAGCATCGGTTTGTCCATCTTCACGATAACGACCTCCAGCTCGGTTCAATTCAGAGGGTAAATGAATCCGACACATCGGTCATGGCGGTCCAGGTTCATTCATTTAGCTCTAGGGCTTGCAAGTGTCCTCAAAAAAATCGATAATGCCCCAACGTGGATTTATTAGGAGAGAAGGGAACATGGGCCTACCCATCGGAGCACAAAATAGCCAATGTCTATGACCGAGAGCATCCAGAATCGTTCAGCCAGAGAAAAAATTTCAACACCTCCGCGGTTGGTGGTGGACCTCCGGTTTTCCAACATCGAAGCCTGGGCCGCAGCCAGTGATTGGGATCTGGACTTTCGACAGCTCAGCGCTGGTCGGTTGAACGGACGAGTTAGGGTGCTGGCCGGGCCGGGTTGTACGGCGATGAAGGTTCAATTGAATCAGTCATTTCATCAGTTAGGTCATTCCCAGCCAGGGTACGTGACTTTCGGTATTCCCTATCCTCGCAGAGGCGAATTCAAATGGTGTGGCTCTACGGCAAGGGGCGATGAACTCCTCAATTTCAATCCTTTTGGCGGGTTCGATGGGATCAGTGGGAAGTCTTTTTCAGGATGCACCCTTTCCTTTCGGCGCGAAACGCTGGAAGAATTGGCTGAGATTCTGGACCTCCCGTTCGATTTCAAAAAAATCTTGCATGGGGGCGGAGTTCTCCTTGGGGCGGGCGAAGAAACAACTCGAATTCGAAGGCAACTGGATGTGGCGTTCCAGTCGGTTTCGATAACGGGGCGGACCGAGGTTCCTGCAGCTTCTTCCTTGTTTGAAACGGGGGTGGCCGAGGCGATTCTGCGTCTTTTGGCTCGGTCTTCGCGCCCAAGATGGGATGCCGTTCAACCCGCGCGACAAATTGCCTTGAGAAACGCACTGGACATCCTTGAGATACCGGAAAATCTCCCCATCTCCGTCGCAGGTCTTTGCAGGCGTGTCGGCGTCAGCGCACCATCGCTCTATCGTGCTTTCAGGGAAATGTTCGGCGTCGGAACCAAGGAGTACATCCAGGCCCGCATTCTGGCTGCTGTCAGGAGTGAGTTGATTGCTGCGAGGCCCGGTACCCAGATTAATGATATTGCCAATGGTTGGGGTATTTGGCACATGGGGCGGTTTGCGGCTGATTATCGTAAGCAGTTTGGGGAATTGCCCTCCGAGACGCTACAGGGG
>JAOZVI010000085.1 GCA_029938265.1 Flavobacteriaceae bacterium
GTAAGCTAAAAATATAATTTATATCCATGTTATTAATTGGTTATAAAATTTATTTGCGCGATACTAATTCGACAAAATGGCAGTACAGCAAATTTGTTGGAAAAATAACCGATAATATTTTACAAAATATTGTAATTGATAATTATTTATTTAGTGTAGCTAGTGTTGGAAAGAATGGATATGAAAGCTTGATTCAGTTTCTGCGAAAATTGATCCCAAGAAAATGATTTTTGTTTGTAAAGTTTTTCATTTTTTTTCGTCTTATTTATTAAAATCTTCATGAAAAAATATATAGTTTTATTATTTGTTTTTTTATCATTTAATTTGTTGTCCCAAAATAATAAGAAAAATATGGATCAAAATATAGCAGTTGCAACCTTTGGAAATGGTTGTTTTTGGTGTACCGAAGCAATTTTCCAGCAATTAAAAGGTGTTGAAAAAGTTGTTTCAGGTTATACAGGGGGTATGGTGAAGAATCCCAGTTACAGAGAGGTTTGTAATGGTACTACAGGTCATGCTGAATCACTTCAAATTACCTATGATCCTGATGTTATTTCTTATCGGGAATTATTAGATGTATTTTTTTACACCCATGATCCTACAACTTTAAATCGTCAGGGAGCCGATATAGGAACAGAATATCGTTCGGCAATTTTTTACCATGATGAAATTCAAAAAAATGAAGCTGAGAAGATTATTATACAATTAGAAAATGAAAAAGTTTTTTATAATAAGATCGTTACAGAGATTACACCTTTTGATGTTTTTTATTTGGCAGACGATCATCATCAAAACTACTATAATAACAATAAAGATCAGCCCTATTGCAGGGTTGTCATCAATCCTAAATTAGATAAGTTCTTAAAAAAATATAAGTCAAAAATTAAGTAGAAATTAATTTGGTATATTTTTTGACTATATAATGATGAACTTTAAATAAATAAAATGTTTTCAAAATTAGAAAATTTATCAAAAAAACAATTATTAATATACGGTTTGATATTTGATGGTTTTGGTATGATTCCCTTATTAAATTTTGTTTGGGCACCAATATCAGCTTTTTTAATGCTAAAACTTTATAAAGGGAATGTTGGTAAAATAGGAGGTATGGTATCTTTTATTGAAGAAGTTGTCCCTGGATTAAATTTTTTCCCATCTTTTACTTTAACATGGTTATATGTTTTTGTAATAAAGAGAGGTGAAACTGTTAATCAGTTTACTTAAAATATAATAAACTATTAAGTAGTTGGTAAATTATATTTTTATTAAAAGAGTATGGCTTTTTACATGAATTCTTAATCCTTTAATCAATCAAGTTATCAACAGTCACAAGAATTTTATTGACTAAAATATGGTTATATAAGGATGTTGCATTAAACTATTATAATGATATTCATAAATAAATGAAGAGTGTAATTGTTAATATTCTTTTTTTACTAGTAACTGTAAGTTATACTCAGACGCCTTCTCCATATATGATGCCTGACCTATTAATTTAAATAGAATCCCAAAATTAAAAAAGGAGAAAGAAAAAGTTAGTATTCGTATTATAACCGGCAAATCAAAAAATGATTTTTTGGCTATAGTTATTAGAACAGAAAATGATTCTATTAAAAATGAATTTTTAAGAATTGCAGGATTATTACCGGAGTTCACTTATTATTATCGTCATGGAGAAGCAATAAAAATGATATATACATTACCTATCATTATCAGAGAATAGATGATTGAGAAATCAAAGCAAATACTTATTGAGTTAATAAATATATATTTTAGATTTTTAGAAAGGATTATTTAAAAATTAAAGGATAAAAAATAAAAAGAGGCTGTTTAATAAAAACAACCTCTTTAACATAATAATCTTTAAGAATATTAATTTAGCTAAACAAATCTGATAATATATTTCCTATACCACCTGATTTTTTATCATATTTAGTAATTAATTCAGCAATATCACCCACAGTGTCATCATTGTTTTCAAAATCTTGTATTTTATTGGCCATTTCTTGGTGAGTATCTTTATCATCACCGAGTAAACCTCCCAGTAGATCTTTTAAATCAACTTGATTAGACACATTGTTATCCTTGGCTTTATTACCTAAATAACCCATTACAAATGGGGCAGCCATTTTCATTATATTCATTACAGAACTAATATTAATTCCGTTTGATTCACCTAAAGCAGTTGCTGCATTTTGTTCTTGACCACCAAAAATATGGCTTAAGATATTTGCTCCATCTGTTAATAATCCACTTGAATTTCCACCGCCTAGTATGCTGCTTAGATTATCAAGAATACTTCCTCCACTATGTCTGGAGTCACCCAAAGCTTTAAGCAGTCCCTCCGAACCGTTAACTGATGATGCATTATTATTTAAAGCACCTAATATCAAAGGCATAGCCGAACCTAAAACTGAACCAACGCTTGCTTTGTTAATACCAAATTCTTTGCTTGCGCCATTTATGAGTTCTTTACCCATGTCGCTTTTTAATAAATCTAAAATTCCACTCATAATATATATTTTTTAAGGTTAATAATTAGTTAGTTGCGAATTTACAAAAATTAATTGTTACCTTTCAAAAAAATATTAATAGATGAAAAAACTAGCTTTACACTGGAAAATATTATTAGGAATGGTCTTGGGTGTGATCTTTGGTTTTGCCATGTCAAATTTTGAAGGAGGCAAAGAAATAGTTCAAGATTGGATCAAACCTTTTGGTACTATTTTTATCAATTCATTAAAATTAATTGCTGTCCCCTTGATCTTAGGTTCGTTAATCAAAGGAGTATCTGATCTAAAAGATATTTCAAAACTCTCAAAGATGGGTGGCAAAACAATATTGATCTATATTTTTACAACTGTCATTGCAGTTTCAATAGGTTTATTACTTGTAAATGTAATAAAACCAGGTAATTCAATAAGTGAAGAAACCAGAACCGAACTGGTTGGTAATTATACTGAAAGTACGCAAAAGTATAAAGATGAAGCTGCTAGTCAAAAAGAAAGCGGCCCCCTAAAAGCTTTAGTTGATCTTGTGCCTGAAAATATTATTGGAGCTTCAAGTGAAAATAAAAATATGTTACAAGTTATCTTTTTTGCCATATTTTTTGGTATTGGTTTGATCTTGATTCCCGAAAGTAAATCAAAACCGGTAAAAGACTTCTTTGATGGTTTTAATGAAGTGATCTTAAAAATGATCGATCTGATCATGTTGGCAGCACCTTATGGTGTATTTGCACTATTGGCTGCTTTAGTTGTAGAATCGCCAAGTGCAGATCTATTTAAAGCGCTGGGATGGTATGCACTAACAGTTTTATTTGGTTTATCAATTATGATAATGTTTTATATTACTATGGTTTTTTTATTTACAGGTAAAAGACCTAAAACTTTTATAGATGGAATTTTCCCGGCTCAATTATTGGCTTTTTCAACCAGTTCAAGTGCGGCAACATTACCTGTTACTATGGAAAGAGTTACCGAGCATTTAGGTGTTGAAGAAGAGGTTTCGAGTTTTGTATTACCAATAGGAGCAACCATTAATATGGATGGAACCAGTTTGTATCAAGCAGTTGCAGCAGTATTTATTGCACAGGCATTTGGAATGGATCTTACATTGGGCGTACAATTGGGTATTGTTGTTACGGCAACGCTTGCAAGTATTGGATCTGCCGCTGTTCCGGGAGCAGGTATGGTAATGTTGGTTATTGTTTTGGCTCAGGCCGGAATACCTGAAGCTGGTTTGGCATTGATATTTGCTGTTGATAGGCCATTGGATATGTGTAGAACTATTGTAAACGTTACCGGAGATGCTACAGTATCAATGATAGTTGCAAAATCTGAAGATAAATTAGGAGAACCTCATGTAAAAGATTGGGATGATGATTATGAGCATTAATTGGGCAGACAATAAGTATTAATAAGTCTTCCGTTGAATCTCATAACTTAAGAATAATACTTTTGAGATACTCAAGGGGAGGATTTATCCGGTATAAAGATTTTGCAAAGTGAGTAATTATTTTTCATCAACCAATACTTCCATTAATCTTTCCATACCGATAGATGCTTTTTCAGAAATAACAGTGATATTTTTAGAATATGGAAGTGATGTTGCTGGATTGGGGTCAATAAAATAGATCGGAATTTTTGGTTTTGTATATTCAATTAAACTTGCAGCTGGATAAACTTGCATTGAAGTGCCAATAATAATAAAAATATCAGCTTTTTGGGTAATTTCTATAGCTTTTCCAAGCAAGGGAACTGCTTCACCAAACCATACAATATGAGGACGTAACTGGTACCCCTCATCACATAGATCTCCCGTATTTAAATCCTTTTTCCAATTATAGATCAGATCTTCATATTTTGTACTCCTTACTTTAAACAATTCTCCATGTAAATGTAAAACGTTAGAAGCTCCACCTCGTTCGTGAAGATCATCAACATTTTGAGTTATGATTTGCACATTATAATTTTTTTCAAGTTCACCTAATAAAACATGCGCCTTATTGGGTTTAACAGTTAACAATTGTTGTCTGCGTTGGTTGTAAAATTCTAGGACCATTTCAGGATCTGCACTCCAGCCTTGAGGTGAGGCTACTTCCATTACATCATGACCCTCCCATAAACCACCTGCATCCCTAAAGGTTTTGATGCCACTTTCTGCACTAATTCCTGCTCCGGTTAAGACAACTAAATTTTTCATTTCAAAATATTTTCATTAAATTTAGTGACAAACTTTTTAAAATCAAAGAAATGAAATTAAATTCTTATTTAGCATTTAAACCTGAGTTCGGGCTAAGCTTTGCTCTCAGTTTCAGATAATTAGGACATAGACGAGTCAAATTTTCGTAGCACTATCGGGATAATGCAAGGGAATTTGATGAAGTATATGGGCTAAATATTGAAATCTGCAAGCAGAAAAGTCAATAGTACACCATCTTTGAACTAAAAAAAACTTGTAATAACCCGTTATTACTTCCTGATTTTCAGCATCAAATCTAATGCACTATTGGCTTTCTGTGAGATAAATCTTGGCCCGAACTCAGGTTTTAAAGGTAACTGTAGAGAAGTAATGAATTTTTATAAAGAAATTTTGGGTGAAAAATTTTGAATGTTAACCGATCAATATGGAATTCAAAAGGATGGTCAGTAGTTTATAATTTGGAGTTTTTATTCTAGGAGTATTTTTTGAATTGTAGCAATTGAATCACAGATCTGCACAGTTAAAGCAATATTTTTTTGTTCGTCATTTCCGTTGATCAAATATTTTCTACAGGGATTGTTCTTTACATTACTTTTTGAAAAATCAATTTCTCCTCTTATTAATATTTGAGCGATATCAGCACTATCAACTTTTTTTGTGTTTAAAACTTGTGTTGCTTCTGTGGAATAATTGATCTGTTTACTTCTTATAATTTTTAACATTCGGTCATTTGGTAACCAATTACACGATGTTTTTTTCCCGCCAAGGAAAAAGAATACCAAAAGTATTCCAATAAAAAAACCAAACCCATATAGGGAAAAACGACGTTTCATATCACTCATAGCAGTATTTTAAAGTATCAATAAATTAATATCTGTATAGGGTAAATAAAACCAGTCAGAAATAGTCTTGTTAGTTAAAACGCCATGATAAAAATACATTCCTTTTTGTAAACTTTTATCATAGCGAGCAGCATTTTCTAAACCGCCTTTTTCACCAAAATTTAATAAATAAGGTGTAAAAATATTACTGATCGAAACAGAAGCAGTGCGTGAATATCGTGAAGGAATATTAGGAACGCAATAATGAATTACACCATGTTTGATAAAAGTTGGGTCACTGTGTGAAGTAACTTCCGAAGTTTCAAAACATCCACCGTTATCAATGCTAACATCAACAATAACAGCACCATCTTTCATGGATTTAACCATATCTTCAGTAACAATAACGGGGGTTCGGATTTCGCCTCTCATGGCACCTATAGCAACATCACAATTGGCAAGTGATTTTGAAAGCGTTTGAGGTTGAATGGTAGATGTGGCAATCGGATAGCCCAGTTTGTGTTGTAAATAACGTAATTTTGTTAACGAATTGTCGAAAATTTCTATACTTGCACCCAAACCCATTGCTGAACGCGCTGCAAATTCACCAACAGTACCTGCACCAATAATGACCACTTTACTTGGTGGAACGCCACTTATATTACCCAGAAGCAAACCATTTCCTTGACTGGTTTTATTCATCAATTCAGAGGCGATAAGTATAGAAGCAATACCTGCAATTTCACTTAATGATTTAACGATGGGAAAAATACCATGTGTATCTTGAATATAATCAAATGCAATGGCTGTAATTCTTTTTTTTGCCAATGCTTCAAAGTATTCTTTTGTTTGCGTTTTGATTTGCATTGCCGAAAACAAAATGCTTTGAGGATTGATCATTTTGATTTCTTTAATGGATGGTGGTTCAATTTTTAAGATTATTTTACATGCAAAAACATCATCGGGATTATAGGAAATTTTGGCTCCTGCTTCAGAATATTGTTTGTCAGTATAATTTGTACCTTCACCTGCACCTGATTCTACTACAATTCTATGACCATTTGCGGTTAACGCAGCTACAGCATTGGGTGTAAGGCAGATACGCTTTTCTTCATAATGTGTTTCTTTAGGTAAACCAATAAATAATTCACCTTTTTTATTACCTATTTCCAACATCTCTGGTTTTGGTAAAAGTTCTTCTTTGCTAAAAGGTGATAAGTGCTCGGCCATTTTATTTAATTTGTATGGTTCGGGTATTGTTGTCGTTAATGGTTAAATGAATAGCAACCGACTCTAAAGGTAGTAAATTTTCTACTTTTTCAGGCCATTCTATTAAACACAGTTTTCCGCTGTATAAATATTCATCTATTCCCATATCATAAGCTTCCTCTTCATTATCAATTCTGTAGAAGTCAAAATGGTAGATAATTTCTCCTTTTCGGGAATGATACTCGTTTACTAATGAAAATGTAGGAGAACTTACCAGATCATCAACATCTAATTGTTTTACAATTTCTTTGATCAGCGTAGTTTTACCACTGCCCATATTACCGTAAAATAATAAAATTTTATGCTTTACAGAAGAAATTATTTCTTTAGCGATATTAGAAACTTGATTTAAATTGTATTTTTTGTTCATTTACTCGTATCTAGTAGCTGGTATTTTGAAAGAAAGTATCAGATAATTGTATCATTAATCTACATTTCCATTGAGTGATATACATTTTGTACATCATCTTCATCTTCAAGGCGTTCTAATAATTTTTCAACTTCAAGTATTTCTTCTTCGGTTAATTTTTTTGTTGTAGTTGAAATTCTTTCAAAACCTGAAGATAGAATTTCGATATTATTTTTTTCCAGATAACTTTGAATAGCTCCAAATTGTTCAAAAGGGGCATAGACTAGAATTCCGTCTTCATCTTCAAAAACCTCTTCAACTTCAAAATCTATCAATTCTAACTCAAATTCTTCCATATCCATTTTCACATCTTCTGTTTTTACTCTAAAGTTACAAGTGTGGTCAAACATAAAGATCACTGAACCTGAAGTGCCTAAGGTACCATCACATTTGTTGAAAGCAGCTCTGACGTTTGCAACTGTACGGTTATTATTATCGGTTGCAGTTTCAACTAAAATAGCAATTCCGTGAGGGGCATAGCCTTCAAAAAGGACTTCTTTATAAGCAGCAGTATCTTTATCTGATGCCTTTTTAATAGCGCGCTCAACATTATCTTTTGGCATGTTTGCTGCTTTTGCATTCTGAATTACTGCTCTAAGCCTTGCATTTGTATCAGGGTTAGGTCCACCTTCCTTTACTGCCATTGAAATTTCTTTTCCAATCTTAGTAAATGTTTTAGACATGGCGCCCCAGCGTTTCATTTTTCTCGCTTTTCTAAATTCAAATGCTCTTCCCATAATTATGTTTAATCGTTTATTTGTTAATTACAATGTTTAGTTCCATCTCTCCATCTCTCGTTCGTTAATTTTCTTTAAACCTGTATCACTCCTAAATTGAACTTTTTTTCAATTGGTGCATGATTGGCAGCTTCTATCCCCATGGAGATCCATTTTCTTGTGTCAAGGGGATCAATAATACCATCTGTCCATAATCGTGCGGCAGCATAATATGGAGAGGTTTGAAGATCATAACGCGATTTTATTTTATTGTAAAGCTCTTCTTCATCTTTTTTAGTGATTTCTTTGCCTTGTTTTTGTAAAGAAGCCTTTTCAATTTGTAATAAAACTTTTGCGGCAGATTTACCACTCATAACAGCCAGTTCAGCACTTGGCCATGCAACGATCAATCTTGGGTCATAAGCTTTTCCACACATAGCGTAATTTCCTGCTCCATAGGAGTTGCCAATTATAATGGTAAATTTTGGCACCACAGAATTACCAACTGCATTTACCATTTTGGCTCCATCTTTAATAATTCCACCGTGTTCTGCTTTGCTGCCTACCATAAAACCAGTTACATCCTGTAAGAACACAAGAGGTATTTTTTTCTGGTTACAATTTGCGATAAAACGTGTTGCTTTATCTGCAGAATCGGAATATATTACACCACCAAATTGCATTTCCTTTTTGGCATTTTTTATTATTTTTCTTTGGTTGGCAACAATACCAACTGCCCAGCCATCAATTCTGGCATATGCACAAATTAATGTTTTGCCAAAACCAGCTTTATATTCTTCAAATTTTGAATCATCAACAATACGTTTAATGATATCTTTCATTTCGTATTGATCAGATCTTGAAATTGGTAAAATTCCATATATATCTTTTGGATCTTCTTTTGGTTTTTTAGTATCAATACGGTTAAAGCCCGCTTTTTCATAATCACCTATTTTATCGACCAGAGTTTTAATTTTTGTCAGTGCATCTTTATCATCAAGTGCTTTATAATCACAAACTCCTGAGATTTCAGTATGAGTTATTGCGCCTCCAAGGGTCTCATTATCAATAACTTCTCCAATAGCAGCTTTTACTAAATAACTACCGGCAAGAAAAATACTTCCGGTTTTATCAACAATTATGGATTCATCACTCATAATAGGTAAATAGGCACCTCCGGCAACACAACTGCCCATTACAGCAGCAATTTGTATAATCCCTTTGCCGCTCATAACCGCATTATTTCTAAATATCCTGCCAAAATGTTCTTTATCAGGAAAAATTTCATCTTGCATAGGTAAATAAACACCTGCACTATCTACTAAATAAATAATAGGCAACTTATTTTCTATAGCAATTTCTTGAGCTCTTAAATTCTTTTTTCCGGTAATAGGAAACCATGCACCTGCCTTAACAGTTGCATCATTGGCAACTATAATACATTGTTTTTTAGATATGTAACCAATTTTAACGACAACACCGCCCGAAGGACAACCTCCATGTTCCTTATACATGTCTTCTCCTGCAAAAGCTCCAATTTCAATGCTGGGTAAATTCTTATCCAAAAGGTAATCAATACGTTCACGGGCAGTCATTTTGCCTTTCTCATGCAATTTTTCAATTCGGGCTTTTCCACCTCCTAAAGAAACTTTTCTAAATTTTTTATTTAATTCAGATAAAAGAAGTTTATTATGATCTTCGTTTTTATTGAAGTTGATATCCATACAGTAGCTATTTTACGATTGCTAAAGTACAAAATACTATAAAATTTATGAATGATATAATTACTAAACATTTTCATAATTTACTAGATACAAATTGAGATAAATT
>JAOZVI010000229.1 GCA_029938265.1 Flavobacteriaceae bacterium
TAAATAGCCGTAAAAACGGCTATACAGAAATTACTTTATATTTGTACTATAATTAACATTATGTTAAATAGAATATTTGAATATCTCCCTTCTATTATGTTGTTAAGTAAATAAGTTTACTTTTGTCGAATGCAAAAACAAAACCAATCGCAATTTGAATTTGTAGCTTTAATGGCATCATTAATGTCAATTGTAGCTTTATCAATTGATGCTTTGTTACCGGCTTTGGACGTTATTGGAAGCTCTTTAGGAATAACTGATACTAAAGATTATCAGCTTCTTATAATAATGATATTTATGGGTTTGGGTATTGGTCAATTATTTTTTGGACCAATTTCAGATACTTTAGGAAGAAAACCTGTTGTATATATCGGTTTCGGTATTTTTATAATAGCTAGTTTTATTTGTATTTATGCTCCTAATTTGGAGATTATGCTTTTTGGTAGAATTTTGCAAGGTATCGGACTTTCAGCACCGAGAACTATTAGTATTTCAATTGTTCGTGATACCTATAGCGGTGACTACATGGCAAGGATTATGTCGTTTATAACTGTAGTTTTTATATTAGTACCCATAATTGCCCCTGCCTTAGGGAAATTTGTTCTGGATCATTATAGTTGGCAGACAATATTTTATATACAACTAGTATTCAGTATTTTAGTTTCTGTATGGTTTTATTTTCGGCAACCTGAAACGCTTCATGAAGAATATCGTGTAAAATTTAGCAGCCATGTCTTTATAGATGGATTAAAAGAAATTATTAAACATAAAACTACCATTGGTTATACATTAATTTCAGGATTTATTACAGGATCATTTATGGTTTATTTAAGCACTTCACAACAAGTTTTTCAGCAACAGTATCATTTAATTGAAGAGTTTCCATATATTTTTGCTGCTTTGGCCATTTCTGTTGGTACGGCTACTTTTTTAAACGGAAATTTGGTTATTCGTTTTGGAATGGAAAAATTGGTAACAATAGCTTTGGTGGCCTTCTTTTTAATCTCATTGGTTTATATTATTCTATTTTCCGGCCAAAATGTTAATCCGAGCATTGGTATATTATTGTCTTTCTTTGGTTTACAATTTTTTGCTATTGGTTTCCTTTTTGGTAATCTTAGAGCTCTAGCTATGCAGCCTATCGGGCATATCGCTGGTATTGGCGCCTCAATTACGGGGTTTATTTCAACCCTGATGGCTGTTCCTATAAGTACCTATATCGGCAGATTTGTTGCCGATACCACCCTCCCATTATTTACCGGATTTTTGATTTGCTCCATTCTTTCTATTGCAATTCTGGGATATTTAAAAATGGATGCTAAAAAAGTATAAGAATTTAAAGAGTTTTTATTCTTCACAAATTTAGATAGATTTATCCTGGTGATTTTCCATATTGATTATACAATGCTTTATAAGATTCCTCAGTGTCAATATCTATTTTTAAATCTTCTGTTTCTACAATATAAACATCATCAATATTTGCAGCTATTATCTCTCTGGCGCCAATATCATTCTTTAATTCTGATAATACTTTGAAATAGTCTAAGCTAAAAATAGATGGTGCTCCTACTCTATTATTAATCTGAGTTGCTACAATGTTCTTTTTAATATTTATAAAGCTGTTTATCAACTTGTTAAAATATTTATATCCAATAAAAGGTTGATCAGATAAGACAATTAAAAATGCATCAAAATGAATGTCATTTATTTTAATAAACTCTATCGCACAAGCAATAGAACTACCCATTCCTAAAGACCAATTACTGTTTTCAATAATGGTAATTCTATGCCTTTTAATTGTCTCAAAAATAGTATTGTAATTAGCACCCAGGACAACAAAAACTGAATCAACATCTGAAGCTAATCCTTGTTCAATTGTATGCCCTAATAAAGTAGTATCTTTCCATGGTAAAAGTTGTTTTGTACTTCCCATTCTGATAGATTCTCCAGCTGCAAGAATTATCATCGCTATTTTAAGATCCTGTTTATTTTTCATCAAAAGTTTATAAAGTGATCCTACTGTTATAATATGATATCATTATGTATTGCCCCTATTTTATCTTTAAGAGCTATGATTTCTTGCTGTCGTGTTATCGCCAGTATTTCAGAACAAATAGATAATGAGATCTCTTGCGGTGTTTCTGCACCAATATTTATTCCTGCCGGACCATGGATCAAATCAAGAAATGTATCGTTAATATCAGGTTGAAATTCAATAAGTTCATTTAAAAGTTTATCACATCTTTTTGCTGATCCTAATAAACCGATATACAAAGGTGTAGCGTCTTTTAATTGAATTAAATATTTAAGATCTTTTGCATAATTATGTGTCATTAGAACCACTGCAATTTGATCTTTAATAAAATTAGTATCGAAAGATTCAGGTGCTGTGTGAATTAGTTCATTAGCACCTGGAAAATTATCTATTGTTTGAGGATCTGAAGGATTTGCAACAACCATTATTTCCCAACCTAATAAAGAAGCAAATAGAGATAATTGTGAAGCATCGTGCTCTGCACCTATGATTACAAGACGGAAAGCAGGCTTCATCACCTGACTAAATACTTCGTTCGAATTACTTGTATCAAGTATTGGTTTTACAGTATTTGAAAAGGGAAATTCTTTTTGATCACCAAAATTAATAACCGAACCCCATAATTTTCCAATACCCTCTGTTTTAGAATAATGACTATGTATTTTAAAAGATTTTCTTTGTTTTACAGCATTTTCAAACGAAATCAACACTTCATCATCAAGATCAAATAATTCCATTAAAATAAAAAGCACACCATCACAACCAAGTCTGTAACGGCCATCATAAGTGATTATTTTAGATTT
>JAOZVI010000086.1:0-8743 GCA_029938265.1 Flavobacteriaceae bacterium
CGGGTTCAACTAATATTTTGAGTTCGTTTTTAAACTCCTCAAAATTGAGTTTCACGAATAAAAAAATATTGTTATAGTTTGAATTAGTTTTTGTTAAATTTGTTGAAAATCTAATTATTTAAAATATGTTAATTGATAAACGTATTGCTGCTTTTGATTCATTAGGCAATTTTTTAAGTCAGTTTGGTCAAGATTCTATCCTAAAAAAAGACAATATTCCTTTTAATGAACCTTTTTTTGATCTCTTTAAAACGCAAATCAACAAAGCAAAATATTTCAATGGATGGTTTACTGAAGACAATATTTTATATGCTTTTGAGAATTGGAGTTTATTATTGAATAACAATACTTTAAATAAATGGGTATCAACTTACTCTTTAAATAATAAAAAAGTAAATACTATTGCTGTAATCATGGCCGGTAATATTCCTTTGGTAGGATTTCACGATTTTTTATCGGTATTGATATCTGGCAATAACCTTATTGTAAAACAATCATCTAACGATAAACATTTTTTACCTTTAATTGCAAAATATTTAGAATATGTTGAACCTGATTTTAAAGGAAAAATTCAATTTACTGAAGATAGATTAAAAAAATTTGATGCTGTAATTGCTACAGGAAGTAATAATACTTCTCGCTATTTTGATTATTATTTTAATAAATATCCTAATATCATTCGTCAAAACCGAAATGCAATTAGTGTTTTATGTGGAGATGAAAGCGATACTGAATTACAAGATCTTGGAGAAGATATTTTCAGGTATTTTGGTTTGGGTTGTCGAAGTGTTGCCAAAGTGTTTGTCCCAAAAAATTATAATTTTGATAAACTTTTCAAAAATATCTATTCTTTTAAGCGTTTGATCCAATACAAAAAATACGAGAATAACTATACCTACAATAAAGCTGTTTATTTAATGAGTAAATTCAATATACTTGAAAATGGTTTTTTACTATTAAAAGAAGACCCCAGTTATGCATCTCCAATAGCAACCTTGTTTTATGAATATTACGATGATCTGGATCAATTAAAACAAAGGTTTGAAATTGATAAAGAACAAATCCAATGCATTGTATCAAATCAAGAAATTAAAGAAGAAATTGCCTTTGGTGAAACCCAAAAACCAAAACTATGGGATTATGCTGATGGTGTTGATACTTTAAAGTTTCTACAAGAATTATAGCTGCTTTTTTATAGCAACAAACATATATGGGTCAAATCAAACCGACTTATAACATGAAGTTATTATTTTTTTAAACTTTTACTTTGCAATATTTACAACTCTCGTTTCTCTGATCACAGTAACTTTTACCTGACCGGGATAGGTCATATCATTCTGAATTTTTTGAGTAATATTAAAAGATAATTCAGCTGCTTTTGTATCATCAACCTTCTCACTTTCAACAATAACACGTAATTCTCTACCTGCCTGAATTGCATATGCTTTTTGAACACCATTAAATCCGAATGCCAGATCTTCAAGCTCTTTTAATCTTTGAATATACGAATCGATCACTTGTCGTCTGGCTCCTGGTCTTGCGCCCGAAATTGCATCACATACCTGAACAATAGGTGCGTATAAAGATTTCATTTCAATTTCATCATGGTGTGCTCCAATTGCATTACATACATCTGATTTTTCACCGTATTTTTCTGCCCATTGCATACCTAAAATTGCATGTGGTAATTCAGTATCCTTATCGGGAACTTTTCCAATATCATGTAACAATCCCGCTCTTTTGGCAATTTTCGGATTTAAGCCTAACTCACCAGCCATTACAGAACAAAGATTAGCAACTTCACGTGAATGTTGTAATAAATTTTGTCCGTAACTGGAACGATATTTCATCCTTCCCACTGTTTTGATTAACTCAGGATGTAAACCATGAATACCCAGATCTATCACAGTTCGTTTACCAATTTCAACGATCTCCTGTTCAATTTCTTTATGTGTTTTGGCTACTATTTCTTCAATTCTGGCAGGATGAATTCTACCATCTGTAACCAATTTATGTAAAGATAAACGAGCTACTTCTCTTCTTACCGGATCAAAACATGATAAAATTATAGCTTCCGGAGTATCATCAACAATAATTTCAACACCGGTTGTAGATTCTAAAGTCCGAATATTTCTACCTTCTCTTCCTATAATTCTACCTTTTACATCATCACTGTCTAAATTAAAAACTGATACACAATTGTCAATAGTCTGTTCAACACCTATACGCTGAATAGT
Source organism: Flavobacteriaceae bacterium (assembly GCA_029938265.1). GTDB lineage: Bacteria > Bacteroidota > Bacteroidia > Flavobacteriales > Flavobacteriaceae > Namhaeicola. The sequence continues at coordinate 2,238 of JAOZVI010000086.1, forward strand.
AGTTAAAACAATCTTTTTCGCCTCCTGCTGTGCTGTTAATTTAGCTTCTTCAAGTGATTCCTGAATAAAAGCCATCGAATCAGTTTTAGCCTCTTCTTTTAAAGATTCTATCAGTTCGTTCTTTGCATCATTTGCTGAATAACCGGAAATAACTTCCAATTGTTGCACATGACTTTTGTGCAGTTTATCAATTTCTGTTTTTCTTTTTTCCAAATAATCCAAACGATATTTTGAATCTTTTGCTTTATCATCAAGTGATTTGTTAAGCTTTTTAGTTTTATCCAACTCTTGAGAAACAAATGATTCTTTATCACGAATTCTTTTTTCGGCATCATTTATTTTTCTGTCTCTTGATATAATTACTTTTTCGTGTTCTGCTTTTAACTCAATAAACTTTTCTTTTGCCTGTAAAATTTTATCTTTTTTTAAACCTTCTGCCTCTATTCTAGCTTCTTTTAAAACAGTATCAGCTTGTTTTTTAACAGTTTTCAAAGTTGTTGAAGCCCTATTCTTTTCGATAACTTTGGCCATTATATAACCTACAGCCATTGATATTATTCCTATAATTATTAAAGTTGTTATATTTTCCATATGAATATTTATAAAAAAAGCCCACATTAGTCGGGGTTTATAAAACTCCTTTATAACAAGTTTAGGGCTAACTTAATGGTCAAGTATCCGAGTAAATCGGCACGCTTTTACATTAAAAACTCACCCTTTTTAATTTGATAGTGTTGAGCTTTTGAAACAAATAACTAATGCAGGCAGTAATTGTTATATTTAAAGAACTTATGATAAACGAGATTCCAATATACTATTAATATCTCGTATTTTATTTTCAATATTTTTTGTGTCTAACTCGTTATAAATACTTTTAACCTCATTTGCAGAAGCAAACTGTAATGCACACATCGCCAAAACATCTTGCTTATCTCTTATCTCATAATTCTGTTCAAAATTTTTAATGAGATCGTTTATTTTCTTAACCGCTTTTCTTATACCCTCTTCTTCGCTTTCATTTTTAATGGTTAACGGATAAACTCTATCTCCTATGGTAACTTTTATTCTCAACTTATTATTCATTCTAATTTATTCGCTTAACTGGATTATACATTTATCAATATCGCGAATTAAAGTATTTATTTTGAGTTTTGTTAAATGTTTATCTTCTTTGCTGCCTACAATTGTATTTGCAATTTTTAGTGATTCTTCTTTTTGTTTTAGATCATTAATCAATTGCTGTTTGTCTGATACTTGTAATACTAATTCTTCAGATTGTTGTTTTAAAAGTAAATTTTCTTCTTTTAAATTATCGTATTTCAACAATACTTTTGATAAATTGGTTTCAAGTAAATCAACTATTTGTGATAAATTATTCATTATTACAAAGAATCTAACATTTGCAACAAAGTTAATACACACATTACAATAATACAACTGTTTTAGTAAAATATAACTGAATTTTTCGCAAATAATTGATTAATAATTATTTAAACATTCTGTTTTTTTGTATCAACTCTAATTATTACTTTAGCCGAATTATGAGGAGAAAAATATTATTTCTAATATTAGTAATTCTATCGGGAATGATCTATTCTCAAAAAAAATATCCGAAAGATTATTTTCAAAATCCAATGGATATACCCCTTGTTCTATCCGGCACTTTTGGTGAATTGCGCAGTAATCACTTTCATGCAGGCATAGATATTAAAACACAACAACGAGAAGGGCTTAATATTTTTGCCTCTGGTGAAGGTTATGTATCTAGAATTAAAATATCACATTGGGGTTACGGCAAAGCTTTATATGTTACACATCCAAATGGTTATACTACCGTTTATGGTCATCTAAAAAAATTCTCACCAAAAATTGAGACTTATGTTAAAAAACGTCAATATGAAAAAGAGCGTTTTGAAATTCAATTGTACCCAAAATCTTCTGAAATAAAAGTCACTAAAGGTGAAATAATCGCTCTTAGTGGAAATTCAGGAAGTTCCGGCGGACCTCATCTACATTTTGAGATCAGAGATACAAAAGCGAATCCTATAAATCCAATGCTTTTCGGAATAAAAATTCCCGATCATAAAAAACCGATCTTTAAGAATGCTGTAGCTTATGCAAAAAACGATACTTCTCAAGTAAATCAATCTAATAATTATATTGATCTGGTTATCAAACAACAAAATAATGGTGATTTTTTAGCCAATAAAATTTATGCTTATGGCACAGTAGGGATAGGTGTAAATGCTACTGATAGATTAGATGGTGCAATTAATAACAATGGTTTGTACGATCTACAAATGGAAGTAAATGGTGAAAAAAAATATCAATACAGAGTTGAAACATTTTCATTTAAAGAATCCAGATATATCAATAACTTTATTGATTATGAGCGATTTATAAAAAAGAAACAAAGAATTCAAAAATGCTTTATCGATCCAAATACCAAATTGAGCATCTATAGACATATTATTGATAAAGGTTTACTTTTTATCAAAGATAGTTTAGATTATCAAATCCAAATAACTGCAAGTGATTATGTTGGTAATCAAACCAAATTAATTATTCCTGTTCAAGGAAAAAAAGATTCCATACTTCATTTTAAAGAAATTAAAAAAACACCTTATTATTTTAAAACAAATCAAATCAATAGAATAAGTGATAGCATCATTACTGCCTATTTTCCAAAGAATATTTTTTGTAATAATTTTTATTTTGATTACTTATACAAAAATGGTGTAGCTCAAATGCACAATCCTACTGTTGCTGTTCATAGTAATTTTACTTTATCTTTTAACGTTTCAAAATATTCTAAAGATGACATTAAGCATATGTACATCGCAAGAAAAAATAAATCCGGTAGATTATATTATACTTCAACAAAATACAAAGACCACAAACTTTATACAAATACCAAGATATTAGGTGATTATACACTGGTTAAAGATTTTGAAAAGCCTAAAATATTTCCACACAATTTTAAAAAAAATCAATCACTTTCAAAAAAGAATTATTTAATGGTCAGGATTTCTGACAAGGGTTCCGGAATAAAATCATATAGAGGAGAAATCGACGGGAAATGGGGTTTAATGGAATACAAACCTAAAAAAGGCACGCTAACTTATAACTTTTCTGATAAAAAATTAATTGGAAATGAACATACATTAAAAGTTATAGTTACTGATAATGTAAATAATTCAACTACTTTTACAAGTACTTTTATTAGAAAAGAATAAAATATTCAAAAAATTGAAAACAAGACTATTTCTTTTTTTTACTTTTCTTTTTTTATTTCAGATCCTTCACTCACAAACTGCTGAATTAAAAGGAGTTGTTACCGATAAAAATGGAAATACGATTGAAAATGTATCTGTTTCATATGGTTCAACCGGAACTTCTACTAATAAAAAGGGTGAATATCATCTACAAATACCTTCAAACAAATCAATTTCAATATTATTTAGTCATATTTCATACCAAAATTTAAATAAAATTTTTATTGTACCTTCTGGTAAAACATTAAACTATTCACCAAAATTACAGATCAAAACTGAAGAGATCAATGAGGTTATTGTAAAAAACCAAAAAGCTGAAGCAGAAGGTATCACTAAAATCAAAACAGAAGATATCCAGAATATACCAACTTCAAATCAAGGTATTGAAAGTATTTTAAAAACTTTACCGGGCGTTAGTTTTAACAATGAGTTAAGTACGCAGTACAATGTAAGAGGTGGTAGTTTTGATGAAAATTTAGTATATGTTAACGGTATTGAAGTTTATCGTCCGTTTTTAATTAGATCAGGACAACAGGAAGGTCTGAGTTTTGTAAACCCAAATATGACACAAAATGTAGCTTTTTCTTCTGGAGGATTTCAGGCAAAATATGGTGATAAATTGTCTTCTGTTCTAGATATTAATTATCGAAAACCAACTGAGTTTAGTGTGCAATTAGAAGCCAGCTTATTAGGTGCAAGTACTACAATTGAGGGTACTGCATTTGAAAATAAATTACTTGCTATAGCCGGATTTCGATACAGAAATAATAGCCTTTTTGTTAACAGTAAAGATACTGAATCAAATTTTGAACCAAGCTTCACTGACTTACAAACCTTTTTATCTTACCAATTCAGTGATAAATTTGTTCTCGAATTTTTAGGAACTTTTTCATTGAACGACTATAATTTTACTCCTTTTACAAGAAGAACGAACTTTGGCTCAATTATCAATCCTTTGGCACTTGTAGTTCATTACAACGGTAAAGAAAAAGATCAATATCAAACACTTTTTGGCGCCTTAAAAGGCATTTATAAGTTCAACGATAATTTATCTTTAAATTTAACTGCCTCCTCCTATAATACCCAAGAAAAAGAGCATTATGATATTTTAGCTGCTTACGGTATTGGCGATTTGAATTCTGACTTTAGTTCAAGTGAATTTGGAGATGTTACTTTTATTCAGGCAATTGGTTCTCAATTAGATCATGCCAGAAATAATCTGGAAGCAAATATTTCAAATATTGCCATTAAAGCAGAATATAAAATTAATAATAATCTATTTGAATTTGGCGCAAAATATCAAATTGAAAATATTAAAGATCAAATTATTGAATGGCAAATGATAGATTCGGCCGGTTTTGCTGTTCGTCCACCTTATTTACAACCAAAAAATGATGAACCTTATACCCCATACAGCACTCCAATTGTTCCTTATACAAATGTTAGAGCTTACAATGAAGTTTCTACTAATCGGATTTCCGGATTTGCGCAATGGAGTAAAAAAACAGTGATCAATGATCATATTGTATGGTATAACATAGGTGTTAGAGCACAACATTGGACAATTAGTGGTAAAAATCTAGAAAGTAAGAGTCATACAGTTTTTAGTCCGAGAGCGCAATTTTCTATCAAACCCGACTGGGATAAAGACATGTTGTTTAGAGTTTCGGGAGGATATTACCACCAACCTCCCTTCTATCGAGAATTAAGAGATTCATTAGGCATAGTACATCCCGAGGTTAAAGCACAACAAGCCATACATTTTGTAATTGGTAATGATTTTAGTTTTAAAATGTGGAATCGCCCATTTAAATTGGTAAGTGAAGCCTATTATAAGAATTTAACCAACGTAAATCCATTTACAATCGACAATGTTAGAATACGATATCGTGCTAAAAATAATGCAACGGCTTATGCCACAGGATTCGATTTTCGTCTTAACGGAGAATTTGTCCCCGGAACAGAATCCTGGTTTAGTTTTGGGTATTTGATCACTAAAGAAAATATTGATGAAAGAGGTTATATTTCTCGTCCAACTGACCAGCGATTAAAATTTGCAATACTTTTTCAAGATTATATTCCCAACATACCTAGCCTTAGAATGTATCTGAATATGGTTTATAATACCGGTGTTCCGGGAGGATCACCTTCTTATGCCGATCCCTATTTTTTTCAAAATCGTTTTAATTATTATTTTATGTCGGATATTGGAATTTCTTATGTTTTTTTTGATCTTTATAATCCTCCTAATAAAATTTATCAAAAAAGCTTTAAAGAATTATCTGTAGGAATTGAACTGTTCAATATGTTTGATGTAAATAATTCGATTACCAATACCTGGGTAAAAGATATTTCTACAAATCAATCTATAGCTGTACCCAATTACCTCAGCGGAAGAGTTTTGAATGTTAAGATTGCTATGAGATTTTAACCCAATTTGATATTATTTCGGTTTTGTATTTGAACTTTAACTTTTCACTTTTTCCTCTAAACTTTCAATACATTTAAACCTTTTTATATATTTATAGTCCAAAGAGTAAAAATTTGTGCAAGAAGAAAAAGCTTTTATAAAGCGATTACAAAATAAAGAAAGCCAAAACGAAGCTTTTAAAGAATTATTAGATCTTTATAAGGAGCGCTTGTACTGGCATATTCGTAAAATTGTAATCTCTCATGATGATACTGATGATGTGCTACAGAATACTTTTATAAAAATCTTTAAGAATATTGGAAAATTTAATGGGAGAAGTAAATTGTATTCATGGATGTACAGAATTGCAACAAATGAATCGATAACACACATCAATAAAAAAGCAATAAAGTACAAAATTGATAGTGATGAAATTAGAAAACAAATGATTGATAAATTAGAATCTGATGTTTATTTTGATGGAGATGAAATTCAGCTAAAATTACAAAAAGCTATGGCAACTTTACCGCAAAAGCAACATCTGGTTTTTAATATGAAATATTTTGAAGAGATGAAGTACGATGAAATTTCTGAAATACTAGATACCTCAGTAGGTGCTTTAAAAGCTTCTTACCATCATGCCAGAAAGAAAATTGAAAACTATTTAACAGAATAAAACAGTATAGCAAAATATTAATGAAAAATAAAAATAACATATTAAAAGAACTAAAATCATCAGATTTGGGATTTAAGATACCCAAAAATTATTTTGATAACTTTGAGAGTGGTTTTTTAAATTCTGAAATTGATAAAAATAAAGC
>JAOZVI010000086.1:8753-9717 GCA_029938265.1 Flavobacteriaceae bacterium
TTTGATGGTACTTTTTTTATCTGTCTCTTGTAATTTAAATGATGAAATATTAGCAAAAATTGATATTGCACAGATTCCTGAACAGACAGGCTTTACAACACCAAAGAACTATTTTGAAAACTTTGAGATAAAATCCAAAATTAAAACTTCCAACACCAATGTAATTAACTTATTTTCTAATCAATACAAAAGATTTGTCAGTTTAGCCATTGCTGCTTCTTTTCTATTATTTGTCGGCATAAAATATTTTGGAAATAAACAAGAAACTTTTAGCTTTGACAATCTAAACTCTTATGAAATTGAAAACTGGATTGATGAAAGTTTAATAGGTTTTAACACATACGATATTGCTGAAGTTTATAAGGATATTGATATTGAAAATAATAATACATATTTTGAAGATGAAATCTTAGACTATCTGGAAGAAAAAGATCTTGAATTATTATTTTTAGAAAATTAAAGTAACCCCGAAGAAAAAAACAAAAAGTTAAAATTTTAATGAGATGAAAAAAATATCTATCACTTTACTCATCATAATGTTTGGTCTAAGTAATTTAGTCGCTCAAGGTGAAAGAAGAGAAAAACTAAAAGCTTATAAAACAGCCTTTATCACTGAAAAATTGGAGTTGACACCTGCTGAAGCTGAAAAATTTTGGCCTGTTTACAATAATTACGAAAATAAAGTACATCAGTTAAAATTTGAGAATATTAGAAATGAGCACAGAAAGATCAGAGATAAAGGTGGTATTGATACGCTTACTGATGCTGAAGCCAATGCAATATTAAAAAAATTAGTTAAAAATGAAGAAGTATTAGCTACTGTCAAAAAAGATTTATTCGAAGATCTTAAAAATGTTATTTCTCCAAAAAAAATACTAAAATTATATCGCTCCGAGCACGAGTTTAATCGTAAACTATTATCTGAATTCCGTAAAAAACAAATGATGCAAATGCGCGGCAAGAA
>JAOZVI010000230.1 GCA_029938265.1 Flavobacteriaceae bacterium
GTTCCCCAACTTCTTACAGCTGCAATATGATCTAAAGGGTTTTCTATTTGAAAGGATTCTAAACTTTCAGCGATCATAGCAGTTACTTTTAAAGATATTTTAGGGGGAAGATCTATCCAGGAAGAAAGAACGATCATTCCATTTGGACTTAGCTTTTTCCACATTTCTGCAAAAGCTTCTTTTGTTAGCTTATTTTCCTCCTCTAATGCGTTAAGACCTACTGAACCACCAAAAGCACCCAATAAGGGTAGTTGGATGATATCATATTTTTTATTGGTTTGATTTAAAAATGTTCTTGATGCCTGAGTATAGATCTCTACTCTAGGATGATAAAATAAGGAGTCGGTCAAGGAAGTATATTCATTTTTTAACAAAGAAACAACAGTTGCGTTCGTTTCAATAGCTGTTATTAGTTTCGCTTCATTAAATATAGCATGTGAAATTTCTAATCCACCTCCTGCATTAAACAAAAGAACCCTTTTTGGAACATCAAAAACATAAGGCAATGCCATGGTTGTATAGTCTAAGATATGAGAAGTATCCTTTTTAGACCAAGGAGAAATTGAGGCATACCAATCTCCATTGTTAAAAATAACAGCACAGGGTGGTACATTTTCGGTATATGTTAAACTTAAACCTGGAGCATAACGTTGCACCGGTGAAGAAACTACTTGAACAAGACCATACGGACTACTTATTTGCTGTTCAATTTTGGCATCGGGAAGATTTAATGCATAACTTATACTTTTATACTGTGATGGAAATAGATCAAAGGGTTTATAAAAATGGTAAACTGAAATACTCAAACACAATAGACTATACGAGATCAAATACATGCAAGCTTTTTTTTGAATGACCAAAAGTCCCGCTAAAATGGGTAAGATTGCAATTACAGATGGGAGTTCCTGAGGTGTAAATTGCCAAAATAAAAAAATGGTCAAGGCACCTCCTATTCCTGAACCCAGAAGATCCGAGAAATAAAAAGTCCCAATATTCGATATTTTTTTAACAAAGACCAATCCTATGGCCAAAGCTCCCGAAAAAAAAGGCAGGAAAAAGATCAGATAAGTTCCTAAAAGTCTTATAAATTGTGATCGGTCAACGAAGAGTGTATATGAATCGAATAAAAAAAAATCATATCGAGAAACTCTTGTGGCAAAAGTCATCAGTAAACCGCTGGAAATCATTAAAAAAGGAAGTAAAATGTCAATTCTTTGTAACATCCGGCTTCTAAAAATAGATAATACTGTACCACTTGCTCCAAATCCCAATAAAGCAATAGAGATAACCATATAAGCAAAATGATGCCATTGTACAATGTTAAAAAAATGCATTAACTGAATTTCATAACTAACAATTGCTATAGAAATAATGGATACCGCAAGTATCAGCCTAAATTGAAAAATATTGCTTTGTTGTTTTGCAAACATTTCCGTAATTTATAATGATTATAAACTCAAGGATTACATGACATATTTAATTCTGAAAGTACAATGATCAAAGTAGAACCGTTGAGTTAAACTTTTTTATTGATCCTTATTCCTGGTAAAGGGAACGAATCGAACAAACATTAGGTTTTTCGTTTTTATTTTTCCCTCTTTTTTCTCAATTAATAGTAGTTGTTGGGTTGTAAATGGCGTTCCCACCGGAATGATCATTTTACCTCCATCTTTTAATTGTGCAATAAGTGGCGGAGGGACAAATTCCGCTGCAGCGGTAACCACAATAGCATCAAACGGACCTTTCTCTTCCCAACCATAATATCCATCAGCATTTTTAACAAAAATATTATGATAATTCAATTCATTCAGTCTCATTTTTGCCTGATCATACAAAGCCTCAATAATTTCAATAGTATACACTGAATCTACTATATTAGCTAATATTGCAGCCTGATATCCTGATCCTGTACCTATTTCCAATACCTTAAAATCTTTTTTTGGCTTGATAGTTTCAGTCATAAAAGCAACGATATAAGGTTGAGAAATTGTTTGTCCGTAGCCAATTGGTAACGGAGAATCAAAATAAGCGCTAGATAAAAGTTTTTCAGGAACAAATTTATGTCTGGGCACTGTTTGCATGGCTGCAAGTGTTAAACGATTCTGAATACCTCGTGCCTTGATCTGGCTGTTTACCATTTTTTCTCTTGCTGCTTTGTAGTCGGTCCTCTCCTGAAAACCCAGAGCAAGAATCAGAAATAATATGAGAATTAACCTATTCATAATCACATGAATAAATGATACTTTAAAGATATGAAAAAATGTATTGAAATCAAAGATAATAGATCAAATAATAAAATGCTTTTTATTAATATTATAAAATATTTTAAATAATAACAATTACCTTTACAAAATGGGTTTAACAAATAACGATATTTTCAAAAAGCTACGAGTAGCACATAAATTACGTGATGATGAAATTGTAAAAATTTGTGCTTTGGTAGATTTTAATGTTTCTAAAAGTGAATTAAATGCATTATTCAGAAGTGAAGATCATCCAAAATATATGGAATGTGGTGATCAAATATTAAGAAATTTTCTAAATGGATTAATTATTCATTTAAGAGGTCCGATGCCTCCAAAAAAGAAATAAAAATTACGCAAGATTGACTCTTAAAAACTATATTAAGATATTATATTCTTAAAATAAGAACTGTTCACCGGATTGTACACCTGAATTATGCTATTTTATGGTATTATAAAATATCCTAAAAAACAAAAAACACTGAAAATCATTAATTTAACAGTGTTTTTGTAATTTTTATTAGTCAATATTGTCGGGGTGGCAGGATTCGAACCTGCGGCCTCCACGTCCCAAACGTGGCGCGA
>JAOZVI010000231.1 GCA_029938265.1 Flavobacteriaceae bacterium
AGTTGCTGGGGTGTATTCAGCCCTCGGGCAATACGACGACGCACTGGCCGCGATAAACCGCGCACTGGAGTTCGCTGCTCCAAACCGGACAACGACTTTCTACCATTTTACCACGCGTGGCGACATTCTCAGTCACTTCAAGAGATATGACACACATTCCGCACATCGCGGCACCTTAGTTTTGGATTTATGGAGTGGGAATGTCGGCATTTGATCTACTGATAGTCAGCGACGGGCACATCTAATAGATTGAGGACCTGCTTCTGGATGTTTGTGAGCTCAGCGGGAAAGATCATGGTATCATCACCCGCGATGACTTCGTATCTCTCGACATTTCTGAAGAGTCTGACGATGTCGAAAATGGTGGGGGACGCACATGAACGATTCTCGGGATAGATGGGAAGGGAGGTGATTCCCTTCTCCTGCATGGCGAGGCGAAGTTTTCTTTCGATGAGCGAAGCCACCATCAGTGCCATGACATGCATGTGGAGAAAGGCGACGACCCGTTCGGCGTTCTTCAGGTAGACCGGCGCGATCTCCTGATACGTCTTAATCTGCGTATGTCGCTTCTCAAGAAATGGTTGAAACTTGTAGATTTCGAGAGTCTTCTTGGCGGAGTATGTTTTCCGATCAAGATTGGTAATCAGCGGGAAGACACCATCCGTCTTTTCTTCCTCGCCCACGGCATCCTTGTCGACGCTGAACGAGATCGAAAAGACCTGTTTCCAGGTGACCTTCTTGGAGCTGTCTTTGGTAGGTCGTCCCTTCTGTTGATAGAGGTGTTTGTATTCTCGCGTCGCATGAATCTGGTAGGTGATCATCCGCTGGCAGTGTCTATTTTTGAGAACGCTTTCGACTTGTTTCGTGATCTGCTTTCGCTGCTTGAGGTTGTAGGTATTGACCTTGGTTTGAATCCGTCTCAGCTCCTCCAGGGATTGTTGAATCCGTCGCGTCCGAGTCTCTGCATCGCGCTCCGCCTTTTGTGTACTGCGGATCCAATGCAAACGATAACCGCAGGAGGTTTTGTAATCTCCCTCCGCCACATAGTAGCGATCAAATTTCGAATCCGGCTTGCGGTTATTCTTTCTGGACAAAATGTGTTTCCACTTGATCTTCCCCTGCCTGACTCGGTTACGGAATTGCTCGTCTTCCTTCCACGTCCTCGGCATCACGGTGACGAAACGACCATGCCAGCCAGAGATCTTCTGAAGATTTTCCTTCGTGGCGAGTTTGCAGTCTGCGACATAGATGAAGTCCGCTCGCCCGAGCAGTTTTTGTAATGCTTGGTGGTTTGCGGGATGGAGTCGATCGTCGGTCTGATTGCCATCGTAAATGCGGTGCGAGATCGGCACTGCGCCATCTGCGGTGACGTTGAGCCCTAAGACCAGTTGCTTCAAGTCTGGGCGATGGTCTTTGTTTTGGCCTAAGGCTAGTAGTTCCTTGGCGCTCCAGCCCCCATACTTTCCAACAAAGGTCAGGGAAGTGGTATCGTGGTGAATTCGAGCGCAGTCAAGATTGAAAATCTTGATAGCTCTGAGAGCCAACCGAAAGAACACGTCCTTGTGCCGGGAGTTGTAGAACCTGGCAAGAGCCCGGCCGAGTCGGTCGTCCTGGATCCATTTCGTCTCTTCGGGGCTGAGCCCCACCTTCTCCGCGTCCAAAGGCTTTAGCCAATCCTCCATCTCGTAAAGAGGGTTGGGCGTCGTGAGTATGTTATGAATCAGGAGGGTGAGGGATTTGGCATCGTCGAGCTTCATGCGTTTATCCGTTCGGACATAAGTGCCGATCGTCTCGCGGATGCGCAGCATTTCGATAAAGTGCTCGATGATGGGGTGTGCTCCCACAAAGAACTTGGCAAGAGACGAGTCCCTTCTCAATCCGTGCTGAATCTGCATCGTGGTCCTCCTTGCTGTAGCCACCGTGCATGTGGAAATATCCGACGAGGTCCGCGCGACGTCGCGGTTAATCTCTCTGCAACAAGTAAATGTCCAGTGAAGGAAAAAGGCAAGGGAAAAATATTTCAAGTCAATGCGTGACGGCCCTTGTCAAAGCCTCGTCTCAGGCAAGAAAAGAAGTTGTCATCTGGAATGCGAGAAGTCGCAACGCTAGATCGCGGCGTTTACAGGTGTTTACGGACGCCAGAAATAGTTCTTGTCGGCATTTCATGCAGACCTGCTATCCGGCAGTCGACGCAAAAAACGGGAAAAATATAGAAGATCGTAATGTAGGACACTTGTCAAAAGCAGTTGTAGAAGCAAAGAATTACCGCAACGCAGAGTCACGCGAAGACCGGTCGCCATTTGGGCACGGCAGTGGCATCAGGTGGCGAGACCTGCTCACATCGGAGCAAGCTGTTCAATGGCGGCACTGACACCGAAGGCATCGTTCGTTTCGGCCAGTGGCAGGAAGGCTGAGCGGGATGATCCCAAGTACGCCTGCATCATCGACTGCAGATTCATGGAAATTGAACTCTGAGAACCATGCGTGGAAAATGGAAAACTGCCTGTATCCGATGTGCGGAATGTGAGATTTAAGGCACCTATAAAACACTTGCATTGGTACCCTGTCAGCCAACGTCAGCCGAACAGTGCTCCATGATGCCCGCCGATAGAACGAACCCACTGCCGCTGTACATCCAAATCCGAGAGGACATCCGCGGACAGATCGAAAGTGGCGTGCTGCCGCCAGGGCATCGGCTGCTGTTTGAACGAGAGTTGGCTGAGCAGTACGGCGTCAGTTCGGTGACAGTCAAGCGTGCCCTGCGTGATCTGGCCGACGAGGGACTTCTCGTACGGATCAAGAGAAAGGGCACC
>JAOZVI010000232.1 GCA_029938265.1 Flavobacteriaceae bacterium
CCTATTATTGTGTACCAAAATATTTTTTTCTTCTTAGTCATCCTTAAAAATTTATTCTCCCATTAATACTTCTCTTTGACTCTTAGCCCATTCCATCAATAATTTTGATTCCTCTGTAGTCAATTCTTTATTTGGATATTTGGCCAAGAATTTTTCGGGTGGCATGTTATTTTCTTCAAGCTCTTCAACTACTTTACCTAATTTGCTTACCAATTTTCCTTTAGAATACTTACCATCCGTAAGGTGATCAATATTAAATTTCTTCTTACTTTTCTCCCCTTTTGATTCTGTATTATGGCAACCATAACATTTTTCTTTTAGTACTTCCTGAACATCATTGGGTATCTCAATTTCATCTGAGACTATAGAACTAATCACTTCGCCATTCATATTTAATGTTTCTGTAGTATAAGAAAACATAAAATACGATAAGAAAAGTAAAATAAAAGGTGCAAAAATTGTAATTCTTTTTTTCATTATTTCTGATTTAATTGGTTTAAAAAAACAAATATAATTATTTTTTACTTTCAGACTTTACAATAATATTTTTAAAACCAAAAAGAAAGGTTTGGTTTATTCTTTTTATTTTTAACAAAATAATTTTTCTTACATTTAACCTAAGATATCAAAAACCTTTAAAATGCAAAAATTTACTCTTGAATTTCTTTTAATTATTTTCATCTTATCTCCATTTACAGCTTGTAAAAATGATTCAAATATTAATCTGAAAGAAAAACCTTTAATAAAAGAAATACCTTTTGCATTGGTAATTCACGGTGGCGCCGGTACCATTAAAAAAGAATATATGACCGATGAGCAAGAAAAAGCTTATCGAGACAAACTACAAGAAGCTCTTGATGTTGGTTATTCAATTTTAAAAAACGGTGGTACCGCTATTGAAGCTGTTCAAAAAACTGTTAATATTATGGAAGATTCACCTCTTTTTAATGCCGGTAAAGGTGCTGTTTTTAACAGTTTAGGCAAACAGGAAATGGATGCTTCCATCATGGATGGTAAAACTTTAAATGCCGGTGCTGTTGCAGGAGTCTCTTTAATTAGAAATCCTATCAATGCAGCATTATTGGTAAAGGATAGCACAAGGCATATAATGCTTTCCGGAAAAGGTGCCGAAGAATTTGCAAGAAAATACCATTTACAATTTGAAGATGCTTCTTATTTTTATACTGAGAAAAGATTTAAAAGTCTGATTAAAGTAAAAGAAAAAGCAGGTGAAAAGATCCTATTCAAAATAAAACCCAAAAAAGAATCTGCACAAATAGATGAACATAAACTTGGCACTGTTGGTTGTGTTGCTATTGATAAGGAACACAATATAGCTGCCGGAACTTCCACCGGAGGAATGACCAATAAAAAATTTGGCCGTATTGGTGATTCTCCAATAATTGGAGCAGGAACCTATGCTAACAATTTAACCTGTGGTGTCTCAGCCACAGGAACCGGCGAATATTTTATCAGAACTCTTGCCGCTCATGAAGTTTCAAATTTAATACAATATAAAAATCTCAGTTTGAAAGAAGCTTTAAAGCATGTTGTTCATATTGAAATTGATAGCCTTGGCGGTGATGGAGGCTTAATAGGTTTAGATAAAAATGGCAATATCGCGTGGGACTTTAATACTGCGGGTATGTATAGAGGTTATAAAAAATCAAACGGAGAAAATTTAATTGAAATCTATAAAAAATGAAATATCTTAATTTATTTATTTATTTAATTCCTACCTTGTTAATTGCACAAGATATTAACATTGATTCTATTCCAAATAATATTTATATTGAAGAACATCACAAACAATTGAATATTAAATTTGAAGTAAGTAATGAAATTGAAAATTATAAAATTTCATTTTTAGAAAATACGCCTATTTTATCACCAAATATTGGTCTAAGGTATGCTTTAGGTTTTAATTATAGATTTTTAACTGTCAGATTTGGAATCAGACCCGGAATATCTGATGAAAGCAAAAAAGATAAAGGGGTCTCGGATGAATTTAAATTTAGAATTAAATTATTATTTAACAATTGGTCTCATCGCTTAGAATATAATTATGTAAAAGGCTTTTATATTAAAAATACCGACGATTTTATTATCAACTATTCTGATAATGACAATCATTTTCAATTTCCAGATATGAAAACCAGCACTTTTTCAGGAACCTCTGCTTATAAATTCAATGAAAACTATTCAGTAAGAGCAACAGAATCTCAAACAGAAATTCAAATTAAAAGCGCAGGTACTCTAATGCCAAGTATTAATTATTGGTTTTATAAAATTAGTGATATGCAAACTTACTTGAATGAACAGGGAGAAATTATTGAAAGAGATAAATATCATAAATTTCAAGGTATCAATACTATAGCTAATATTGGTTACTATTATACTTTTGTTTACCGCAAAAATTGGTATGCAAATTTATATGCTGCCCCTGGGGTTGGAATTGATTTTTATAAGATCAAAACCATTACACCTGATGAAAAATTTACAAATAACAATAATGATTTTATTTTTTCATTCCAAAGTGGAGCTGCAATAGGTTACAATTCAAACCGTTACTATTTCGGTGCCGATTTTCACAATAGATTTACCAATCAAAGTATTAGTAAAAATCAATTTCAATTTAGTACATCAAGAAATACCTTTCACATTTTTGTGGGATACAGATTTAAACCTCCAAAAACAGTAAGTAAAACCATTGAAATAATTGAAGGAAAGGTTCCAATTTTAAAGGAAAATGATAAAAAATAAAAAAATCTTGAGCGTCGTAACTTTTTTGCCAAAACAGGTTTTT
>JAOZVI010000087.1 GCA_029938265.1 Flavobacteriaceae bacterium
ATTAACATTAAACACTGATTATCAACATTGTAAATGCTTTTTAAGGGTTGACTAAATAATAAAATATTACAATTACCTTCAGAACAAAAATCATGGCTTTTGTTAATGAGGGATATTTATAAAAGAAGCTCTAATTCTAATAATGAGAATGAAGATGATCTTTTTGATGTTATTGAAAAGAGAGCTATTGAAAGAGGTTATAATCAAATTAAATTATTGTTTGATACTAAAGAATTAAAAAAATATTTAATAAAATAATTACTTAAAAGAATCCATTAACCAACCCCCGAAAACCAGTTATAGAAATATAGCTGGTTTTTTTATGCAGTATATTTTCTTATACATAAAAATATATTACTAAAAAAGCCTAAGATCCCTCTCAGTATTTCGGCTTGTAAATTGATGACAATTTCTTTTTTGGAACAATTATACTTTATAACCTACCATATAACTAAACCAATATCTAATATTTTACAAGTCTGTTTTTAAAAACAATATATATCCAAAATAAAAAATGCGTAGATTGCATTGATAAAGTTAAACTGTTATTTCAAAGAGTTTTTAGCTAATTTTCTTTTATAAAGAAAATTTACTGTAACATTTATAATATGGAATTAATATCACTAAAAAATATTAGCAGATTTTATAATGACCAAAAAATAAAGGCTTTAAATAATATAACGCAATCCATTTCACAAGGTGAATTTGTTTCAATTATAGGTCCAAGTGGAAGCGGAAAATCTACTTTGCTCAATATTATGAGCGGTTTGGATAAACCTACCCATGGAGAAGTTTTCTTTAAAAATAAAAAGATTGACAACAACAGGTCCTGGACTGATATCCGGTCAAAAAATATTGGTTTCGTTTTCCAGAGGTTTAACCTTCTTCCCACTTTTACAGCCTTGGAAAATGTTGAGATCCCAATGTTTGGGGTAATTAAAAATTCGAAGATACGCCGTTCCAAAGCAACCGAATTACTTTATCAAATGGGACTTAAAGACAGGTTGCATCATTTTCAAAGTGAACTCTCAGGTGGTGAACAGCAAAGGGTGGCCATTGCCAGAAGTCTGGCAAATTCTCCTGATATGATTTTTGCAGATGAACCCACAGGGAATCTTGATTCAAAAACATCAGAATCAATTATCAATCTGCTTTTGGATGTCCATTTAAAACATAACAGAACCTTAGTAATTGTAACTCATGATAAAGAGATCGCTAAAATAAGTAACCGGGTCATCAATATTCTGGATGGTGAAATTGTTAATGAATCATTTCAAAAATGAAATTTATAAATGTTCCCTTTAGAAATCTTAAAAGAAGACCTTTAAGAACCTTGTTTACGATTATCGGGATCTCTATTGCTGTATCGAGTGTCATTTTATTGATCTCAATGTCTAGAGGAATTGAAAAAGCATGGGTCAACAGTTTAACCGAAAGGAATGTACACATGCTTGGTCTTGGCAGCGAAACCATTGAGATCCTTACATCAACTTTAGATGAAGATCTGAAAAAAGAAATAAAAACTGTACAGGGAGTAAAAAATGTTTCTGGGGAACTCGTGAATCTGCTCAGGTTAAAACAAGGTATTCATTTGATCCAGAGAGGATGGCCTAAAAATAGTTTTCTTTGGAATACTGTTCAATTAAAGGAAGGTAATCTGCTAAAACCTGAGGATTCAGATAAAGTTCTTATCGGCCAAACGGTTAGTAGAAAACTGAATATCAAGACAGGTGATTCAATCATTATGTTAAATAAAATATTTATTGTTGATGGCATTTTAGCTCCTGCAGGAACAATGAACAACAGTGTTGTGATCTTTCATCTGAAAACACTTCAAAAATTAATCAATAAGAATAAAAAAGTAACAGAGTTTCATATTCAACTCAACCAACCGGATGATCTTACAAAAGTGAAAGAAATCCAATCAGAACTTAATAAAACCTTTCCAAAAATAGTATTCATTCAAACAAAAGAAGTTGGGGAAAAAAATGATATCCTGATCATTTTTAAAAACATAACCTGGACAACATCTTTAATCTCTTTAATTGTTGCCCTGTTTTTTATACTCAATACGCTATTGATGTCAGTTTCTGAAAGAACTAAAGAAATAGGTATTCTAAACGCTTTGGGATGGAGTCGTAATAAAATTATAATCATGATCATTACAGAAGGTATCATAATAGTAAGTATCGCTACTGTACTTGGATATATTTTAGGGGTAATTTCTTTAAAATGGCTTGTAAGGTTACCCAGATTAAACGGCTTTTTTGAACCCGAAGTTTCAGATTATATGTTTTTCGAGATTTTGCTTGTCACCCTTTTTTTAGGTATTGTTGGCAGCCTTTATCCGGCACTAAAAGCAGTGAGCTTAAACCCTGTAGATGCATTAAATCAGGAATGACAAGACCTGTTGGTTAGTTTTTACTTTTACCGGCAGAATCACTACAAATATGTTCCTTTGTTGCTATACCGTATATGGTTCCATCAATGGATCTACCTGTTATCTTTAACCAGACCTTATCCCCATCAGAAAATTCTTTTGAGTTCCATTTAAAAAAGTTTTCAGCATTTCCTGAAACTACTGGCATAAAGGTCTTTTGATCATCAACACTGTATTCCAGATCATAAAGCAGCGGATTGCCATCATCAGGATTATTCAGTTTCCATTTTATCGGGATTGAGGTATTCCATGCCACATCATTTACAAAGGACATATCCGGTTTATCATAAGAATGTAGCAGTTCAACAAATCCTTTTCCTTTTACCTTCACTCCATTCACTGTTCCTTTTATGGCCGTTGTACCTTCATAGAACCTGAAAGGAGACTGCACTTCTGAGTCAGCGTGTAAAGTCGTAATAATAAGATCAATTTTATTAACTGAGGAGGTAAGATGCCATTTTTGAGCATAACACCTCTGCTTGTCAGATGTATAGACAAACTTCAACCGTTCCAATTTAAAATCCGAATTTGTATACTGTTTGTTATCCCTAACATAGGCAGCAAAAATCTTAAATCTATCATCATCCGGTACTTTATCATCAGTCGTAAATATATTCCAAATATTTATGTCCATTTTATTTGAAAGCTGAATAGAAAACCATTCGTATTCGGTTCCGTCTGTAGGGTTTAAGTTACCGTATTGCCTATCGATCCATGAAGAACCGGTAACATTTTCGGTTATATCATTATAAGTAATAGTTCCTTTAACTGAAATTCCTGTTTGTGAATAGTAGTAGGTATAATTATTATAACCCAGTTTAAGATAGCCTTTTTTACCGATAATTAAAGGATGCTTATAGGTTTTGTATTCCAGATTAAGTACAACATTTGCCGAGGCTGCATTTATATTGTATTCAAAAGGTATCATATCTGTTCCGTGATATTTATTCTTCCAGGATTCTGTGCTTCCATCAAATTTCTTTACCTGAATATCAAGTTTATCTTTAGCTAAGACGCTAAATGTTATCAACTGCATTTCCTGATAGAATTCACCTTTATCATCATCGCTGATATTCAAAATTCTAAAACCATCAATGGATCCTGTAGGATAGTAAAAATAAGAGATCATATAGCTGTAATGCTTGCCTGTTTTTTCACCCAAAATATGCCCTGAAGTGTACCACCATTCCACAGGTTCTCCATCATGTCTTCCTTCATCAACAGGGAAAGTAACAGTGTTACCGGGGGGAGTATAAGGATATGTTTTCCACTTTTGTGAGAAAACAGAAATGCTTAGAAAAAATAAAAGACCTAAAGTGAGTGTTGATTTTATCATAACTTAATATGGTAAACTGATTTCGTTAATAGATTTGAATAAATCTAAAAAAAGATGTTTTATAATTGACATCATTCCAACATTCTAATACTCAAATTTAAGCATTTTTTTTAAGTTAGTCAGCCAATTAAAATACTATACTATATCATGCTATTCTCAATAACCTATCTTTAAACCATATAATTATTGATTTTATTTGAAGTAAGAAAATTCTAACCCTAACAAATACAATATCTTATAAATATTTTAGTTAAATAAAGAAATAAAAAATTGAACTATGGAAAAGAATAATTTATGGAACATGGTTTATTACAATGAAAGTGTTAGGATTAAGATGTCAGTTGATGAAAAAAATTTACTGATAAAATATGCAACCAAAAGCCATCAAAGTATATCGTGTTTTGTTCTTGAGGCAATAGCTGAAAAAATTAAAAAGGCTGAATAAATCTTGATTCTAGAGTACTATATTTTAATGAATTGCCCCTGATGTTTATTGAGGGTCATATATTATTTTGTTTAAAAAAAAGAACTACTTCGTGTTTTAACTTCTTGTTTACTCTTAAAACTGGAAATAAATAAAAGCCTGTAACTCCGAAGACATTGCCTGATAAACTCCGAAAATTACAATACTGCTAAATACAATTTTAAGCGCTAACGGAAATCCTATAAAAGTTTCTCTATACCAATCCTTTACTTTTACAGGTAGCCAGTGAATTACAAATCCTATTAACATAACCAAAAAGACATTGCTGTAAGAAGTTAATATCTGAGGTATTAATTCAAAATTAAAATTATTTTTAATTTGATCTATGATCTGATAAGTGCTTTCCATACTTTCGGCTCTAAACCAAATCCGTGTAAACGTAATAAAATTAAAAGTGATCAATATTTTTAGTGTTATAGATAAAATATTGTTGTATTTCTCATAAGGACTTATTTTTCTCCATAATTTATAAACCACTAATCCTAACCCATTTAAACCTCCCCAAATAACAAATTGCCAACTTGCTCCGTGCCATAAACCGCCCAGTAACATCGTTATTAAAAGATTGATATTTGTAGTTAGCCAACCTCTAAATGGCTTGATAAAAATAGCCAGAATAGTAGCTAAAAATACAATGGCTAATATGGCATATAAAACAATCATTTTACCTGAAAGCAAAACAATAAAAGCGATAATAAAAGCTAAAGCAATCCAGGTACCAATACTCCCGCCTCGGTTTCCTCCTAATGGAATATACAGGTAATCTTTTAACCAGGAAGAAAGACTCATATGCCAACGTTTCCAAAACTCACCAACATTTTGTGCTTTATAAGGCGAATTGAAATTTACGGGTAAAGTAAATCCCATAAGTAATGCTACACCTATGGCAATATCTGTATATCCTGAAAAATCAGCATATACCTGTAATGAATAACCATATAAAGCCATCAGATTTTCAAAACCTGTAAACATGGTTGGATTATCAAAAATCCTGTCGATAAAATTTACGGCGATATAATCACCAATAATTACTTTTTTTGATAATCCTTTTAAGATCCAGAAAAGTGCTAAACCAAATTGATGTTGTGTTAATTTATAGGGTTTGTAAAGTTGCGGAATAAAATCTGCGGCTCTTACGATTGGTCCTGCCACTAATTGTGGAAAAAATGAAACATAAAACCCGAAATCTAAAATATTTCTAACCGGTTTGATTTTTTCTCGATAAACATCAATAGAATAACTGATCGTTTGAAAAGTATAAAAAGAAATACCAACAGGCAGTAAAATTTTATTCACTTCAAAATGCGAACCTACATTCTCATTTGTCCACTGGGCAAAATGATTGAACACATGATGATTGGTATGAAAGAATTCATTAAAAGATTCCGTAAAGAAGTAAGCATATTTAAAATATCCAAGCACAAAAAGATTGATAAAGATACTTGCAGAAACAAACAGTTGCCTAATTAATTGTTTTTTAGAACCGTAGATCAATTGCCCGATAATAAAATCAGAAAGTGTAGAAAACAACAGAATACTTATAAATAAACCACTTGTTTTATAGTAAAAGAATAAACTGATAAAAAATAAATAAGCATTTCTTAAACCTCGCTTTTTATAGATCAAAGAATAGAAAAAAAGAACAACAGCAAAAAATCCCCAAAAGAAAAATTGGGTAAATATCATGGGTTCTCCCTCGTTGTAAGTAAAAATATGTTTGATATTTTCTATACTAAAAAACTCAGTGAACCATTGTATTATTTTGGTTATACTATTCAATTATAAAGCTTTCTACTTCATTTAAACTCTTTAACATATGATCTGCAATAACAAAACTTTTGTCATATCTATTTTCTTTATCCGGTATGGCAATTACTTTCATCATAGCCGATTTTGCGGACAAAACTCCATTGAGAGAATCTTCAATAACCAAGCATTCATCCGGATTTACTTTCAATTCTTTAGAAGTTTTAATATATATCTCGGGATGTGGTTTTCCGAAATTAAGATACTCGGCTGAATTGATAATTTCAAAATAATTCTTAATTTGAAGTTTATTTAGCACTGCCTCTATCAAACTCATAGCAGATGAAGATGCCAATGCAATTTTTAATCCTTTATTTTTAAAATAATTCAAAGAAAAAATTACTCCTTCAAGTTCCTTTCCATTTTCAATAATTAGTTGAGTAACTCTTTGAAGCATATCCAATTCAACTTCTTTTTTTGTTTTTCCTGACCATGGAGATTTATCAAACCAATAATCAATTACATCAGCCGTTCTCATACCCATAGTGGGCTTACACATTTCTTCGGTAAACGGTAGTCCAACATCTAAAAATGTTTCAACTTCTGCTATTCGCCAAAAAGGCTCAGAGTCTATTAAAACTCCATCCATATCATAGATCACTGCTTTAATACTCATCTTTTGATTTTAAATATTTATCGTATTCTTTCATTAAAGCCGAAAACATCAGGTCTCCTAATAAATGATATCCTTTATCGGTAAAATGAATTTTATCTTTTTTAGCGAAACCATAATTTTCCCAATTTTTAATTGACCCCAAGCCGCCCATAACTTCAAACATATCCCACATACCGGCATTATGCTTTTCAGCAAGACTGATCATAACTTTACGGGCTTCAAAAACTCTTTTATTAGGATCTTTTCTTTTATAAAAACTGTCATTATTCGTTACAAAAAGAAATTCAACATTTGGGTTAACGGATTTTATCCAGTCAACTAACTGATCATAATTATTCTCATAACAAGTTGTACAAAACTCAGGATTATAGGCATCATTAATTCCAATACAAAAAATAACAAGATCAGGATTAATGCTTTTTAACTGATTAACAAATAGTTGATTACGTAAAAAACTACTTGT
This sequence comes from Flavobacteriaceae bacterium, assembly GCA_029938265.1. Lineage (GTDB taxonomy): Bacteria > Bacteroidota > Bacteroidia > Flavobacteriales > Flavobacteriaceae > Namhaeicola. The sequence continues at coordinate 7,146 of JAOZVI010000087.1, forward strand.
TTTTGCTCCATTTACACCTACAGAAGTATATACAATTCCGGGCTTATCATTTTCTAAACTTAATCCGTATAAAGTAAAATTAGTTTGTGTTTTATTTGTTTTAAGAATCTCAACGGATAATGTATCAGTTTCACTTTCTAAAATAAACTCAGTAAAACCAAGATCGTGATCTATAATAGTTTTTGAAGGTAAATTTGATTTAAGATTAACAATAAAACTTTTAGGACCAGTATCGTGAAATATCTTAATTCTGTTAAACGAATAATTTGTTAAAGTATCACTTCTATATCCAATATTAAAAGAAGAAATACTATCTGTTGTTACAACAGTAATTCCGGAAATTCCCCATTTTGCTTTATGCTTTTTTACAGAATTTCTATATGCTTTCCATGTTCCGGTATAGGAAATCTGAAAATTTTTAGGATTCCAGGTTTCGGCAATTTTAAATGGAAATACAAAACCTCTTCCTCCATTAATATCCGGAGAGAGTTGTAAAAAATTGTTTCTTACTCTATCCGGCCAGATCTCAGCTTGAATATGAGATCCACCAATTTGCATGATTCTAACCTTTCCTTTTCCTTCTGATAACAGAGTATCTAATTTCTTGAATAATGTATTGAAATTTGAATCATCATTATAAAGATGAATATAATTCTCTTTATAATTTACAAAATTAAAATCTGAATGTGTGTGTGTGTTGGTCTGACTTTTCAACAAAAAAGAAGAAAAGAAAAAAAATAAGATCAATATTTTTTTAGTGAATACTATCATTTAAAATTTTTATTTCCTTATTTCCTGATAGTTTATAAGCGTCGTATAAACCAAATAGTTCAGATTTAAAGATTTCAGCAATTTTTACAGCGCCTTTAGGAGTAAGGTGAATATGATCTGATGCCCCCAATGCAGGCTCAGCATTTACCCATCTTGTCATAGAGTTATTACCACCCATTCCTTCGTACATATCCCAAAACAAACAATCTGAGCTAATTGCTGCCTCTTTAAGTGCATCTCTTACAGGTTCCAAATAAGGTTGTGTTTTATATTCGGTCTTATCTTTAACAGACATATCTGCCGGACCGATAACGATTATCGGTGTATTTGGATTTAACCTTTTTAAATAATTTACTTGATTTTTAAACCATCTGCCATAGGCTTTTACCTGTTTATCGGTTTTGATATGCGGTACTGTATTTCCTCCAAATTCCAGGAGAATTAGATCAGGTTTCAAACTCCCATACATTTGTTTTAACAGATCAGTATTTTGTCTCGTAAACAAAGTGCCGGAAGAACCTCTTAAAGGAATATTATCCATTACAATTCCATTATTTCCTTCAAGAGAAATACCCAAAATATTCAGACTACCAAATCCTTTAAAAATAATTTCAACTTCTTCAGGGGTTGATGAAAATTTAGCCTGTAGTTTTTGAAACGATGTATGAGGTTGAATTTTACCCGACCTAATACTTTGTCCATCAGCAATGATCTCATATTCAATTTCGTAATTCGAATTGCTTAAATAAATATTTATTTGTGAATATTTTTTAACCCTGTTATAGGAAATTTTTGATTTTTTGACTTTGATCCATCCTTCATGGTAAGTCTCTTGATTATCGGTAATACTATCTAAAATAATAGGGGCAAATCTGCAAAAACTCATCAAAGCACCATATTTTTTATGTTTAACAGCTGGATTTGTTTTCCCGTATGCCACAAAACGTTCCCAATTTTCTGAATGTTGGTTGTTTAATGTCCATTTTGGTGAAACCGGAATAACCTGAAACAACCCAACTCCATTTCCTCCAAATCTTTTTTGGAATTCATTACGCAAATAAGATGTAATTCTATCTGATTCTATTTGAGAATCGCCATAGTGTAAAATACGAATTTTTTTATTTTTAGATCTATCCAATGAAGTAAAAAAAGGCATTAAAGATGCCAATGCTTTTTCATTTCCTTGTATATGCTTACTGGCTTTTTTAATTGAATCTAAAACATGCTTTACGGAGTCTAATTTAAATTGAAGTAGTTTAGGGTCAATTTTATCAAAAACTTTATTTGAATCCAATAGTTTTATTAATTCTAATTCTTCTTCAGATAGACTATCAATAGGCGTATTTAAAGCAAAAAAATCATTGGTTGAAGGGAATTCTAGTGTCTGTTTACCCAAAGGAATTCCTTTTTCAGGAAAAAAGATCATTATTAATAATAATAATCCCATGATTGCCAATAAACTTAATAAAGTAGTTTTTGGCTTTACAATTTCTTCTTTATTTATATTATTCTCTTTAGGTTTAATACAGATATGATTTGAAAATTAACTCGAAAGCGACAAATATAAATATTTTTTGTTTTAATAAAATTTATTAGCCTCTAAACTCAAGAGGAGGCAGATATTTATTATTAATATCCGCCTCCTTTATTTAATTAGTGAATTTCTTTTAATTTTCTATACCTCAAGCATAAATATTAAT
>JAOZVI010000233.1 GCA_029938265.1 Flavobacteriaceae bacterium
ATTTGGCACCAACTGGTATCTAAACTCTGCAACAAGAATTATGTTTAACTATGTCTGGACAGATATAAATAAAAAAGATGTTGGAAGTGGTAATTTAAATATACTTGAGCTAAGATTTCAAATAGATTTTTAAGTCAATTTTTTATTTAAAAATTTAACATTTTGTAAACTGACCTTTTCTGGTTTTTTTGTAACTTTAATATTTTAACCTAAAAACCATAAATTATGTCAGTATTAAAAGTTATCGAAATTATGGCTAACTCAACAAAAAGTTGGGAAGATGCTACAAAAAATGCAGTTAAACATGCAAGTAAAAGTATTAAAGGAATTAAGTCTGCTTATGTAAATTCACAAAGTGTAGTTATAGATGACAATGAAATTACACAATTTCGTGTAAATGTTAAGATCACATTTGAAGTTAAAGATTAAAAAATTCTAATTTTCTAAACACCCGGATAGCTCCGGGTTTTTTTATGTTATAACAAATGGTGTTATATTTGAAAAAAACATCTATGTATAGGTTTATAATACTACTAATTATTTCTACAATTTTTTTCAGTTGCAAAGGTCAAATAAATGATGACATGACAAACAAGCATAAATACACAAATGATTTAATACACGAAACAAGTCCGTATTTATTGCAACATGCTCATAATCCTGTTGATTGGCACGCATGGAATAAAGAAACTTTAGCATTGGCAAAAAAAGAAAATAAAATGTTATTGATCTCTATAGGTTATGCAGCTTGTCACTGGTGTCATGTAATGGAGCACGAAAGTTTTGAAGACAGCACAGTTGCAGCAATAATGAACAAAAATTTTATCAATGTTAAGGTTGATCGTGAAGAACGACCAGATGTAGATCAGATTTATATGAATGCTGTACAGCTCTTAACAGGCAGTGGAGGTTGGCCTTTAAATTGTATAGCCTTACCAGATGGTCGTCCGGTATGGGGTGGAACTTATTTTCCTAAGGAAAATTGGATTAAAGCATTAGATCAATTGTCAGTATTATACCAGAAAGACCCTGCTAAAATTGAAGAATATGCAACAAACCTAATGAAAGGTATTGAACAAACAGGTTTGATTACCTTGAATCAAAATGAAGCAGTTTTTAGTAAAGATGATCTAGATTTATCTATTGATAAATGGCAGGTAAATATGGATTTTAAAAATGGGGGCAGTAAAGGAGCACCAAAATTTCCATTACCCGGTAATTTTCAATTTTTGTTGCGCTATGCCAAACAATCAAATAATACAGAGATCTTAGAATATGTAAATACAACCTTAACAAAAATGGCCTATGGAGGTATCTTTGATCAAATTGGAGGAGGATTTGCCAGATATTCGGTTGATCCTCATTGGCATATTCCTCATTTTGAAAAAATGTTATATGATAACGCTCAATTGGTAAGTTTATACGCTAATGCCTATTTAGCTACAAATAATCCACTGTACAAACAAGTTGTATATGAAACCACGCAATTTGTTGAACGTGAGTTATATAATGATATTGGAGCATTTTATTCATCGCTTGACGCAGATAGTGAAACAGAAGATGGTAAACTAGAAGAAGGTATATATTATATTTGGACAAAAGATGAATTAAAAAAGGTATTGGGATCTGATTACAATTTATTTTCTGATTATTACAATGTGAATATTAGTGGTAAATGGGAAAAGAATACTTACCATTTATTTCGCTCAAAATCTGATGAAGAATTTGCCAGTGAGTATAAACTTTCAAAAGATGAACTTTCTGGTATGGTAAGCAGATGGAAAGAAATTCTATTAGAAAAGAGAGAACAAAGAAATAAACCCCGGCTTGATGATAAAACTTTAACCTCGTGGAATGCACTAATGTTAAAAGCTTATGTAAATGCTTATACTGTTTTTAATGATGAACATTTTTTAAAAATAGCACTTAAAAACGCCAATTTTATCAGTAATAAACAAATGAAAAAAGAGGGTGGATTGTATAGAAATTATAAAAATGACAAAAGTAATATCGAAGCGTATTTAGAAGATTATGCAACTGTTATCGATGCTTATATTTCTTTGTATGAAGCTACGTTTGATAAAAATTGGCTATTAACTGCCAAGCAATTAACTGATTATTGTTTTGATCATTTTTTTGATGATCAAAGTAAGATGTTTTATTTTACTTCAGATAAAAATTCCTATTTGATAATACGCAAAATAGAAATTGATGATAATGTAATTCCTTCATCAAATTCAATTATGGCAAATAATTTGTTTAAACTTGGGCACTTTTATGCTAATAAAAATTACAGTAAAACAGCAAAGATTATGCTTAATAATGTAAAAGAAAATGCTTTGGAACAAGGTGAGGGGTATTCAAATTGGCTCTCATTATACAGTAATTATTTAGGCGAATTTTATGAAATTGCCATAGTAGGCAAGGATGCAGTAGAAAAGTTACAGGGAATAAATCAATATTATATACCTAATAAATTATTGGTTGGAAGCACAAAAGAAAGTGATTTGCCTTTGTTACAATATAAATATACAGAAGGTTCAACTACTTATTTTGTATGTGTTGACGGAGCATGTAAACTTCCGGTAAGTGAAACAAAAGAAGCTTTAGGTCAAATTAATAGCTCTTTTTAAGAAACACGAGATCTATTCAAATCTTTTTATTTTCAATCTGTACCGGCAAATTTAGCTTTGTTACTTTTTAAGTTATTATAAGCAATGATAACTTTATTAATATTATTTATTCGTGAGATTTTAAAAAATTTATTTCCATTTTTTAGTTAGTCGAACCCGC
>JAOZVI010000088.1 GCA_029938265.1 Flavobacteriaceae bacterium
AACAAGAAGGAATGGATGATATAAATGAAAGAGTTATCAAAGGAGCCAAAGAACGCCTTCGGCCTGTTATATTAACAGCAGCAGCAGCAGCGCTTGGTTTTTTACCAATGGCCATTTCAACAAATGCAGGTGCAGAAGTGCAACGTCCTTTGGCAACAGTAGTTATAGGAGGTTTGGTTTCTGCAACATTATTAACAATGTTGGTTTTACCGGTTTTATATTCAATTTTTGATAAAAAGAAAGAAAATAAAAAGTCTAAAAAAGCAAATATTAAAATAATAGGTTTATTAATAATTTTATTGAGTGTAAGCATGCAAAGTAATGCGCAGGAGGTAAAACAATTAAGTCTTGAAGAAATTTACAATTTAGCTTTAGAAAATAATGCAGGTCTAAAAGCTTCCTCTTTAAAAGTAGAGGAAGCAGATGCCCTCATTGGAAATGCTTTTAACTTTGATAAAACTGAGATCTATTATAGTTATGATGAAAATAATATGGCAATAAATGATAAACCTCTTAAAGTATTTGGCATACAACAGGATTTTTTGTTTCCTACAATTTATTTTGCAGGGAAAAAGTTAAATGAAGCCACCTACAATGTTGAATCCAGTTCTTATGATATTAAAAAGAAGATATTGGAACGAGAGATTACATCTGTGTACTATCAAATGCAATACGAATTAGAAAAAGAGAGTGTTTATAAAAAAATAGATAGTTTTTATAAAACCTTTGCTTATGCTGCTAAAAGAAAATTTGAAACAGGTGAAACAAACTATTTAGAAAAAATTACAGCACAAGCAAAACAAAAGCAATTACAAATGCTTTATATTCAATCACAGGAGGATGTAAATTCTGCTTTGGTAAATATGCAAAAGATCGTTCAAAGTGAAAGTGAATTCACTATTAAACCAAAAAATATTGAAAAATTGGAGTTGCACATCTTAAGTTTAAATGAAAATTTAGGAATGACTTATTTTGAAAATAAAAAGACCTTATTTCAGGCAAAGAACAGTTTTGAAAAACAGCAGTTGTTACCGGATATAAGTCTGAATTATTTTCAGGGTAGCAATTCAGATTTGAACTATAATTTATCCGGTTACCTGATTGGGTTAAAAATTCCTTTGCTTTTTAGCGGAAATGCTTCAAAAATTAAGGCATCAAAAATAGCACAAGAAATTGTAGAGCAACAGGCCGAAGACTATAAAATTAGATTAAATTCTAAACAAGCTCAATTATTATCAAAATTAAGAAAGTTTGAAGAAGCGCTTTCTTATTATGATGATGAAGGAAAAAACCTCTCCGAAGAAATTTTTAAAACAGCTAAATTTAGTTATAAAAATGGTGAGATAGATTTCTTTCAATATATTCAAAGTTTAGAAAATGCATTCGGAATACTATTAAATTACATGGATAACCTGAATTTGTACAATCAGACAGTTATTAAAATTAATTATCTAACATTATAAAGAACTGAAAATGAAAATCACTATAAAACATACATTCATAGTATTAAGCACTTTATTGATAATAAGTTGCGGAAAGTCAAAAAGTGATCCGGAAATTTCAAAAATTTCTTCCAAAGATCATGAGATCACAGCTAATAATGACATCATAGAGATGTCAAAGGCACAATTTCAAAGTGAAAATATGAGGTTGGTTAAGTTCCAAAAGACTTCTTTTTCAACAATTATAAAAACTACAGGAATGATTGATGTGCCTCCAAACAGTAAGGCCGTTATAAGTGCATTTACCGGAGGATATATAAAAAATTCTCCCCTATTAATTGGCGACAAAGTAAAAAAAGGGCAAATGCTTGTTACCATTGAAAATCTTGAATTTGTACAATTGCAACAAGAATATTTAGAAGTATCCGAACAGTTAACATACTTAAGGTCTGAATATGAACGTCAAAAAGAATTATTTGCAGAACAGATTTCTTCTAAAAAAAGCTTTCTAAAAGCTGAAAGTGATTATAATCGAACAAGTGCCATATACCATGGTTTACGTAAAAAATTACAAATGCTAAATATCAATCCTGCATCGGCTGAAAAAGGAAATTTGACCTCTGTTTCAACCATTTACTCACCAATTACTGGGAGTGTTACCGATATAAATATCAGTACGGGAACTTATGTATCTCCCGCTGATAAGATCATGGAAATTGTTAATACAGATCATATTCATTTAGAATTAAGAGTATTTGAAAAAGATGTCTTAAAGATAAAAAAAGGACAAAAGGTAATTTTCAGATTGCCTGAGTCTACTGATGAAATTTTTGAAGGAAATATTCATTTGATTGGAAGTTCAATAGATGAAAACAGAACAGTTCAGGTACACGCACATATAGATCATGATATTCAACGCAAGTTCATTATTGGTATGTTTGTTGAAGCAGATATTGTAATTGATGACAATCTCTCTGAAGCGCTACCTGAAGATGCAATAATTGAAGTTGATGACAAAAATTATGTATTATTATTAAGATCAAATGATTTTGACAAATATTCCTTTGTAAGAAAAGAAATTATTACTGACAGAATAAACAGTGGCTTTATTGAAATCAAAGAAAGTAATTCTTTTAAGAATGCAGACCAGTTTTTAATTGGAGGTTTTAATTTGATAAACGAAGAAGGATCTTCACAAGGACATAATCATTAATTTAAACTACTTGGTAATTCAAAAATCTCAAGGTCAAAATAAGGTACCGCTGCCAAAAGATGATCAAAGATATCTGCCATGATATACTCGTAATTTTTCCAGCGTTTGTCACTGCTAAAAGCATACATTTCAATAGGAATTCCTTGTGAAGTAGGTGCCAATTGTCTGGTCATAATCATCATATCTTTATTTATCCCTGAATGATTTTCTATATATGTTTCCACATACTTTCTAAAAATACCTATATTCGTTAAGTTTCTTCCATTGATCAACAATTCTTTATTGATCTTTTGTTCTGAATTAAAATTCATAATATCTTTCTGACGAGATGTTAAATAATCTGAAATTAAAATAACTTTTTTTAGTCTATCTACTTCTTCTTCTGATAAATACTTAATACTATTTAATTTAATAATTAAAGCGCGCTTAATCCGTCTACCACCTGACATTTCCATCCCACGCCAATTTTTAAACGAATCAGAGATCAAAGCATAAGTTGGTATTGTAGTAATTGTCTTATCAAAATTTTGAACTTTTACAGTTGCCAGATTTATTTCAGTTACATTACCATCAGCTCCATATTTTTCAAAAGTAATCCAATCGCCAATTCTTACCATATCATTAATAGTAACTTGAATACTAGCTACAAAACCTAAAATTGTATCTTTAAATATTAAAATTAGAACTGCAGAAGCAGCCCCCATTGCAGTTAAAAATTTCCAGATAGAAATATCAGTGATTATTGCAATTATGAAAAGTGTTCCACCAGTCCAAATGAATATCAATAATACCTGAATATAGCTTTCTATTGGTTTATCTTTAAATCGTTCTAATGTTCTAAAATAATCTCTTATTGAATTAAATAGATTTTTAATAATCCTGAGAATTAATAAGATAAAAACAATTTTTACAACTTTTAAAATTATATTTTCTATAAAATCAAAATCTGAAAAAATTATAGGAATAGCTTCTAAAAAAATATAGATGGGAATTATATTTGCAATATTTCTTATTACTCTATTTTTAATTAATATATCATCAAAATTTGATTTGGATTTTTTTGCTAATTTATCAGAAATATTGATCAGCACTTTTCTTATTAATATATATAAAAAGTAGATTATTAACAGTGAAACTACCAACAAAGTAAACATATTTAAATACTTTGCAAGTGATTCTGATAAACCTAATGAAATAAGATAATCAAAAACTAAATGGGCTATATTATCCATAAAATTGAAATTTTAAGCAAAAATACTACGATTAAAATGAATAGTCAGTATATTTTCCTTTAAGATGTGTTATTTTAATACTTCAAGAATTTTTTACTTTGATAATTTGCGCTGCAATACTTATTGCAATTTCATCCGGAGTTTTACTATTTATAGGTAACCCAATCGGCGTATAAACTCTGTTCAATTCTTTATCAGTAAAACCCTCTTTTAACATTGAGTTAAACATGTTCTGCATTTTAGTTTTACTACCTAAAACACCAAGATACTTATATTTATTTTTTATAATCTTACTCAATACAAGTTTATCATCAGAATGCTTATTGGTCATAATTGCTATATAATTCTCTTTTCCGGGTTTGATGTATTTTTCAATTTCTTGATATTTGATGATATGTTTTTCATGAGCATAATCATTAAGATCAAAAGTATTTATATGCTGTCTGTCATCAAAAATTACAATATGGAATCCTAATAATCTAAATATTTTTGATGTTGAAAAACCAACATGACCACCTCCAACTATATACAAGGTATCTTTAAAACCTATTTGTTCTTTGTAATACCAATCTTTAGAATTATTTATTTTAAAGTTATAATGGGTTACTAATTCCTCAGTATAAAATTCAAATAGGGAAGGAGTTAAGTGTATAACTCCTTTACGATCATTTTTTAAACAATCAATAATATTTTTGATCAATTGTATATGATTCTTAGCTAAAGGATGAAAAACTATAGTTTGTTCTCCAGAACAGATCATACCTGAACTGTCTTTTAATTTCTCTTTATGGATCTGTTTTTTTAGAAATATAGCTTGAGATTCATTTTTAAGAATTCTTTTAATTTCTTCAACCAAATTAAATTCCATTATACCTCCACCTACAGATCCAAAAATTGAACCATCCGCTGCAACCATCATTTTAAAACCTTGTCTGCCAGGTGAACTTCCAATATTTTCAATAACAGTTAATAAATATACTTTTTGATCTTCTTGTAGCTTTGTTGAAAGAGTTTTCCAGAAATCCATAAAAAATTAATTAAAAATATTTTCACTAAATGCATAATAAATGGCCATTAATCCAGAAAAAATTGCACTGGCAATGAATCTCCATTTAAAATGAAATTTATTTTGAATGATATAATTTGCGATAAATGAAATGGGAATATTAACCAAAAAAGACCAAAGGGAAATTATTAATAAATTGCTACTGACCTCTTGCAAATTCCCTGAAAATAATTTAATAAAAAATAAATGTCTCGCAATCCATAATGGATTAAAATATAAAATTGCCAAAGCAGTTTTGGCCAGAGTTTTTGAAATTCCTGAAAGATTTATTGTTTTTTTCTCGATCCAATAAAAGTAATTTGGTATTTCAAAGGCATAAACGGTAGCACCAATAAATAACATCCCAAATAAACGACTCCACATAAATTCATCAAGCAGCAAGGATGCAATAGTATCTCCGGCACTATAGATAAGTGCTCCATTTATAATATTTTTTTTAGTGTAAATCAGTTTTAATATTTTAATTGTTTAAAAAACAGTCATGTTCGCAATATAATTACCGGTAATCAAGCGCAAAGATTATGAGATTATAAAAGAAATAATCAATTAATATCTTTGTGATCATAGCGATAACTCAGCGTTGCTTGCGGTTAATTATTTAGTTTATTTTTCATACAAACTTATCAATACTTTTTCTGGTGTAAAAGGCGAATGAAATTTGGGTTTATAATTCGGATTAAATGCCGCAACAGCATCCTGAATGGCAAAATAAGTTCCAATTCCATACATTAATGGAGGTTCACCTACAGCTTTCGATTTTAATATGGCCATATCATTACCTTGTGTTTCTAAGGGAATAATATCTACTTTATTGGCTACAGAAAAAATATCAGGAACTTTGTATGATGATAAAGAATTTGATAATAATTGTCCGTTTTTACCATACACAATTTCTTCCATTGTCATCCAGCCAATTCCTTGTGCCAAAGCACCTTCAACTTGCCCAACATCAATTCCTAAGTTCATGCTTTTACCAAAATCATGAGTAATTTTTACGGCATCAATTTCATAAATTCCTCTAAGACAATCTACTGTTACTGTTGTAATTGCAGTACCGTAAACATGATAAGCAAACGGATGGCCTTTTTCTTTTGTTTTATCAAAATGAATTACTGGTGTTGCGTAATGTGCATTTTCTGATAAAGCAACTCGTTCTAACATTGCCTGAGTGACTACTTCTTCCCATAATAAATCAGATTTTTTATTATTTACAAAAACCTGATCTTCTTTAAAAATAATTTCACTTTCTGTAACGGATAGCATTTTACATGCAACTGATTTCAGTCTTTCAATTAATGAATTGCATGCTTGTAAAACTGCTTTGCCGTTTAGATCTGCAGTCGCACTTGCTGCAGTAGGCGAAGTATTTGCAACCCTTGTTGTATTTGTTGTTTCTAATTTGACTTTTAATGGACTAATACCTAAAGTATTATAGGCAACTTGTAACATTTTAGTATTAACACTTTGTCCCATTTCAACAGCGCCCGTACTAACCCCAACACTTCCATCCTGATAAATATGAATTAAAGCTCTGGCATGATTCATTGGCGTATTGGTAAATGAAATCCCGAATGCAATGGGCATTAAAGAAATACCTTTTTTAAATTGTAAATTTTCTTTATTAAAAGTTTTGACTTCTTTTTCAAGTCTTTTTAAATTAAATTCTTCTTTTGTGGCTAACCAACTTTTTTGAGCTTCAACTTGTGTAGCGATCTGACCATAATAAAACTCATCATTTTCTGCTATTAAATTAGCTTCTTGAATTAATCGTTTATTCACACCAATTTCATTTGCTGCTTTGGCGATGGCAGATTCTATAACAAACATCCCCTGAGGTCCGCCAAATCCTCTAAAAGCTGTATTAGGAGGTAAATTGGTTTTGCAACTATAGACAGTTGACATTACATTTGGAATAAAATAACTATTGGTTGCATGAAATAATGTTCGTTCTGCTATAGCAGGAGATAGATCTGCCGCGGCGCCTGAATTTTGTAAGAACTCAACCTCAAATGCCTGTATTTTTAGATCTTTGGTCAGGCCGATCTTAAAAGTAGATTCATAAGGATGACGTTTACCGGTCATACGCAAATCATCATGACGATTTAAGATATACTTTACTGGTTTCTTTAATTGTTGAACAGCAAGCGCTGTCATCACCGCCCATGCTGTTGCCTGGTCTTCTTTTCCGCCAAATGCCCCACCTAATCTAATAACATCAACTTCAATTTTATGCATGTTAACCCCCAATACTTTTGCCACTGTTTTTTGCACTATAGTTGGTCCTTGTGTTGAAGATGTAATTTTAATATTTCCATTTTCCATTGGAACTGCATAAGAACCCTGCGTTTCTAAATACAAATGTTCTTGTCCGTTTGAAAAAGTTTCTCCTTCATAAACATAATCACATTCTGCAAAAGAATTTTGGGTATTTCCAGATTTAAAACTTCTTGGAGGATTAATGAAACTACCTTTTTCTTTGGCTTCCTTTGCAGTTGTTATTATTGGTAGTTCATCTATCTCAATATTTATAAGTGCTCTTGCCTTTTTTGCTATAAATTCACTCTCTGCTACAATAAAAGCAATTGGTTGTCCCCAAAAATGGACTTCATTTTCTGCAAAAAGAGGCTCGTCTTGAATAATTCCTCCAATTTGATTTTCTCCTAAAATATCTTTGTGTGTAAAAATTTTGATCACTCCCTTAACCGCTTCCGCTTTAGTGTAATCAACCGAAATAATTTTTCCGTGTGCTTTTGGAGAATCAAACACCAAACCAAATAAAGTATCATGCCTTGTAATGATATCATCTACAAAAAGAGATTCACCTCGTAAATGGCCATAAGAATCGATATTTTTCATGCTTTTTATCAAGAAAATAAGTTTTGAAATTTAATCTTTTTAGGAAATAATTCTATAAAATGGGCAAAGAATAATTGTTTTGCCAACAAACGTTTATAATTAAATGTACCCCTAACATCACTTATCGGACTTATTTCTGATTGAAGTATTCTTTCAGCTTGTTTGATCGTTTTTGTGTCAATTGTTTTTCCATTTAGAAAATCATTTGTCTTTGTTAAAAATTTAGGAATTGCAGCAACACCTCCTAATGAAAAATAAGCATTACTAATTCTATTATTTTTAATGTTGATCCTACCTGCAGTATTTACACTTGCAATATCCAAATGTGAGCGTTTACTTACTTTTTCAAAATTGAAAAAGGTGTTTTTATCAGGAATTAAAAAAGATACTGAATTAATTAATTCACCTTCCTTTAAATCGAATTTTTTATAATCCTGATGAAATTTTTGAAATGAAATCTCTCTTGTTGTTCCATTTTTATTATTAATTCTCAAGATACTATTCAAAGCTAAAAAAAAGATAGACATATCACCAATTGGTGATGCATTTACAAAATTACCTCCAAGTGTACCCATATTTCTTATCTGCTGAGAAGAAACTAACTTTAAAAAAGAATTTAGCTTTGGAAAAATATTTTGTAATCTATCATTCTCCAGTAATTCAGTAACAGTTGTACTTGCACCAATAGTACAGATTTTATTAGAAAATGTTATTCCTTTCAAAGAAGATTCTTCTCCAATTAAGTTTATGTTTTCTTCAGATAACTTATCGGCAAATTGTACATATAGATCAGTTCCGTTAGCAACTATTGTTCCGCTTATAGAATTTAATTTTTGAATTTTTATATCATTTAGTCTCTTTGGTATTTCAGTAAAATAATCAGGAATAAACCCTTTGTCAACCAGCCATTTAACTTGATGATCTGCATCTTTAAATATTAATTTTTCATCAATTTCTTTTGTTGCTTTTTCAATGGATTTATACCCTGTACATCGACAAATATTTCCGCTTATGGCATCATTAATTGTATTGAGATTTTCCTTTGAATTTCTTAAAACATATCCGGTTAATGAAACAACAAATCCCGGTGTACAAAAACCGCATTGTGTTGCATAATTTTCAGATAAGGATTGTTGAACAGAATTAAGATTTTGCGTTAAATTGATACCTTCAATAGTTACAATATGCTTTCCGTTAGCATTTCCTAAAGGATAAATACACGAGGTAATACTTTGGTAAGAGATCTTATTTTTATTTAATGTTCCTACTAAAACAGTACAAGCACCACAATCTCCCTCCCGGCATCCAATTTTTGTTCCCTTTAATTGTTCCTTTTCTCGAATAAAATCAAGTAAAGTCATACCAGAATTGGAAGATGTCTTAATGATTTTATTATTTAAAATAAATTGAATCATATTCAACGGGCAAGTTATAAAAAATTGTATAAATTATCAGTTTATAAAGAGATTTAATAAATTTTAAAAAATAAGTTTTTGTTCTGTGTTTTGATTTTATTATTTTTAATTTTCTTTTAATAAATAGAATCCTAAGCATTTATAAAAAAATCATACGAAATACGTTATTAAAATGGTAACATTTTTGTAATTTGGGTGTCTAATTAAAAACTAACAAAATATAATTATGAAAACTTTAAAATTACTACTCTTAACACTTATTATTAGTCTATCATTTGCTGCAAAAGCTCAAACTGCAGATGAAATTATTGCAAATTATTTTGAAA
>JAOZVI010000234.1 GCA_029938265.1 Flavobacteriaceae bacterium
CCTCATACGCCATATTACTCTCCACCGTGCCCACCAACTGAACCACGGAAGCCGCATCGTTGTTCGAGATTTTCACCGACTGCAATCCTGTAACCGCATAGGTGGGCGATGCCTGGACTTTGAATGTGGTTTCTTCCCCCACCGTAAACCAGGGGGCTGTGTCGGCATTGGGCTCAACGGGAACCAACGCCTCGAAACTCGCATCGGTCAGAAGATTGCTCACGACTGCCGAATACCCATTCAGTGCGACCCCTGCCAAAACCAACGACAGAACCACGATTCGATTTGTTTTCATCATTCTCCCCTTTTCCTGTTTGTGCAGCCCTTTGTCTGCTTTGATGAAAAGAAGATACCGGCCTCAACTCCCGCTGTCTACTGCAGGAACCTGCAGGGGGGTGAAGAGCCCATATTACCGGCGAATCTTAAGAAGAGTTGATGCTTTGCCCCCATCCGGGGCCGGAAATCAGATAATACCGGCGCGCAGGGCCTTGGCCACGGCACCGGTCTGGGAGGGCACCTGCAGCTTTTCGTAGATTTTCGTGAGATGGTAACCGACGGTGCGGATGGCGATATCCAGGTTATCGGCGATTTCCTTGACCGCAAGCCCCTGGGCCAGCAGCTCCAGCACTTCAACCTCCCGATCCGTCAGATTGAACGTTTCCACCGGAGCCGGCTTGCGCATCTCTTCGAGCACAATTTTGGCCACAGAAGGACTCAAGGCCGTCTGCCCCATGAAAACATCCTGTATGCCCTTGATAATCTCCGGCCCTGTGGCGGTCTTCAGCAGATACCCGGCGGCACCGGCATCCAGCGCCTCCAGCACCGCCTCCTTTTCCTTAAACGTTGTTAAGACCATGACCGTGATGTCCGGAGCAAGACCCCGCAGTTTTTTAATCCCCTCCGTACCGCTCATGCGCGGGAGTCCCAGGTCCATCAGCACCAGATCCGGGGGTTCCTCCGTCTCAATCGCTTTGAGAAAGGGTATGCAGGAAGCAAACATCTGGGTGCATGTAATATGATCCTGACGGGCCAGCATACGTTCCAATGAGTTGCGGTAAATGCTATCGTCTTCAACAATCCAGATCGTAATCGGTATCATGCTGTTTCCTTAGTCAAAGGTCTTCTGGTCATAGGTCCAAAGTCAGCGACCTTCGACCTTCTGACTTTCGACCGGGGTTCTTCCCCGTCTCTAATTCGAGGTTTTGTATGCCATAATCGGCTCCAGAGACAATGCGTTAAGAGGTAGTTTTAATTTAACCAACGTTCCTTCGCCGGGAACCGACTGCAGATCCAGCACACCGCGCAACTCCTCCGCCCGTTCCTTCATACTGTCCAACCCCAATCCCCGCTTTATTTCGGAACGGTCAAATCCTTGTCCGTCATCCTGAATAGACAGTTCCAATAAGCGCTTATCCAGGATTCGGATGGAGATCCGAACCGTCTGCGCCTCCGCATGGCGGGCGCAATTATGAATCGCTTCCCGGAAAAACATGATCAGATGCCGCTTACAGCTTAACGACACCTCCACATCGGGCATATCCGGCGAGATATCGGCCATCACTTTTCCCCCGCGGAAAACCCGTTCAGCGCGTTCCACCATCTTTTCGATCAGCGAAGGTAGGTGGATGGTATCCTGATCCGTCACCCAGACCACCTCGCGCAACGAGGCGCAGGCTTCCCGCGCCATGAGCGACAGCTCGCCCAGTTCCCTTTTCATCACCCCATCACCTGCCATTTCCTCCAGCTCTCCGGCGGTCAGCGAGAGCCCTCCCAGGCTGCTGCCTACTTCATCGTGCAAGTCGCGGGTGATGCGGTGCCTCAATCTCTTCAAAACCTTTCGGCGCTGCAGGCGTTGCAAGCCCATGGCTCCCAGCAGTGCGAAACCAATCAAGCCACCGCCCCAAATGCTGGCCCTCAGCTTGAGTGCAGCCCAGGTATCCCGCGCAACTTCAAGTTCCCGCTCCACCACAACCAGCCGCCGGTCGAGCGGACGGCGCTGCGCCAGCCCTCGTATCCATTCCGACTCAGGGAGAATACGGCGGTAGCGGCTGTAGCCGTCAACCAACCGGGAAAGTTGATCCGAATAGGGCGGCGGAATTCCCTTCGCGGTCACCTTGCAGTTTTGCGACCAAACTTCCCCAATTTCTGAAACAACAATTTCACCCAGCCCGAAAATCAGCCCTCCGTTATATTCACGCAAACCCCGAAAGGTCAGTCGGATGTAGCGAGCTTTATACGCATCGCAGATCACATTCAGCAAGTTATCGTAATGCATCATCTCGCCGGTATTATTGATCCTGATCGCCTTGACCGACTCGAACTCCGAATCCGCGGAAAGCTCCAGCAGCATCTGCTCCGGAAACCCGAACAACTGAATCGCCATCTCATGCGGCGCCTCGGAAGGCCAGAGCTGGATGCGGCCAATCGGGCGTACTCGCCCCAAATCCAGCAGAAGCTCAACAGAAGTGCTCAGCGGATCGTCGGCATTCCAGACCACCATCAGGTCTTCGCCCCCTGCCATTTCTTCACTCAAAGGAACCCCGAGCCCCGACACGCGGTCATGCAGATATTCAGCATCCCACAGCGGGGGCGTTGAAAAGGAGTCCGACACATGCACTTTAGCGGCATCCCCCCAGTCGGCCATATTCTCTCCGATCTGCCCATTGGCTTGCTGACGGAAGAGATAGAGTTCGCCCAGCGCATAGTATGCCGCGCCGGAGTCCGCTACGGATGACGGAACGGTCATGCGTACCCTGTGCACATTTGTATTGATATCGGAAAA
>JAOZVI010000235.1 GCA_029938265.1 Flavobacteriaceae bacterium
TTCTTTTAAAATAAAAAACCCCTCTTAAATAAAAAAAGAGGGTTTTTAATTATAGCTATTTCACGGGGTGATTATTTTCAAATTTGTATAATCATCCTACGAACCTTTTGATATATTTATTCTCCTAAAAACGGATAACGATAATTGGTAGGAGGAACAAATGTTTCTTTAATAGTGCGGTTAGAAACCCAGCGTAAAAGATTCCATACTGAACCTGCTTTATCGTTTGTGCCTGATCCCCTCGCACCACCAAATGGTTGTTGCCCAACAACAGCTCCTGTTGGTTTATCGTTGATGTAGAAATTACCGGCAGCATTTACCAATTTTTTTGTTGCAAGAACAGTAGCATATCTATCATTGCTAAAAATCGCCCCTGTCAATGCATACGGACTAGTATTGTCAATCACTTCTAAAACATCTTCCCAGTCTTTATCATTATAAACATAAATTGTTAATACAGGTCCGAATAATTCCTCTTCCATAGTAACATAGTGTGGATTGGTTGTAAGAATTACTGTTGGTCTTATAAAATAACCTGTATCCATACTGTAAGTTCCACCAATAATAACTTCGGCATCTTTATCTTTTTTGGCATCTTCAATATATCCTGTCAATTTTTCATAAGATCCTCTATCTATAACTGCAGTAATATAATTTGAAGGATCTTCGGGGCTTCCCATTTTCATGGAATCAAGGTCTTTTTTTAATAAAGATTCAACTTTTTTCCACATAGATTTAGGAATATATGCTCGTGAAGCAGCTGAACATTTTTGACCTTGATATTCAAAAGCTCCTCGAGATAGGGCTGTAGCAACCTGCGCTGCATTTGAACTAGGATGCGCCCAAACAAAATCTTTACCACCGGTTTCACCAACTATTCTTGGGTAGTATTTGTAATTAATCATATTATTACCAATCATTTTCCAAAAACTTTTAAAAACAGGAGTTGAACCTGTAAAATGCACACCTGCAAATTCAGGATGACTCATTACAACTTCAGTTATGGTACTTGATTTACCTGTAACCATATTAATAACACCGTCTGGTAACCCTGCTTCTTTAAAGATTTGCATGATCACATTTGCTGAATAAATTTGAGTTCTTGCAGGTTTCCAGATAATTACATTACCCATTATTGCAGGTGATGCCGGTAAATTTCCGGCAATAGCCGTAAAATTAAATGGTGTAATTGCATAAACGAAACCTTCTAAAGGCCTGTATTCCATTCTGTTCCAAATTCCAGGTGATGAAATTGGTTGATTTTTGTAGATCTCAGTCATAAATTCTACGTTAAAACGGAAAAAATCTATTAATTCACAAGCTGAATCAATCTCAGCCTGATGAACATTTTTAGATTGTGCCAGCATAGTAGCAGCATTTAATTTGTCACGATAAGGTCCGGCCAAAAGGTCGGCTGCTTTTAGAAAGATAGCTGCTCTTTCTTCCCAGGGTGTTGTTGACCATTTTTTACGAGCTTCCAGCGCAACTGCTACTGCATTTTCAATATGTTCTTTTTCTGCCAGGTGAAATTTACCCAAACTGTGTTTGAAATCATGGGGTGGATGCATTTCGCCGGTTTTCCCTGTGCGAATTTCTTCACTGCCGATATAAGCAGGTACATCAATATATTCATTGTACATTTTTTTGTACATTGCTAATAAACTTTTGCGTTCTGGGCTGCCAGGAGCATATTCTTTAACAGGTTCGTTTATAGCTTTTGGTACTTTATAAAATCCGTTTGCCATTTGTTTTTTATTTAAAAAGTTTCTACTATTTTTGAGTTAGCTAAGATAATAAATTTTGAAATAATTGTTTAATCTATTGTAAGGTTATTAAAATAATTATGACATATTTAACAAAATTTATTAAAACAATAAAATATTAACATGTGTACCGTTACTTTTCTTCCTGTAAATAATAATAATTTCATTTTGACATCGAGTAGGGATGTACCATTTTCAAGGGAAAAAGCTAAGTTCCCAAAAATGTATATCGAAAATGGAATTGAATTATATTATCCAAAAGATGGACAAGCAGGAGGCACCTGGATAGGAACAAGTGAAAAAAAAAGATTGATCTGTTTGTTAAATGGAGGTTTTAAGAATCATCAGCAACAAGATTTATATGCAAGAAGCAGAGGATTGATCGTTAAAGATCTATTAAAAACGGATGATATTACAAAAGCCTGTAAAGAAATTGATCTGGAAGATGTTGAGCCTTTTACTTTGGTCATAGTAGAATGGGATCATCATTTATTTTTGTTTGAATTTGTATGGGATGGCAATAAAAAACATCTTAGAATATTACCAAAAGAACCAAAAATATGGTCTTCCTCTACTTTATATTCTGCCAAAATGAAAGAATTGAGATTGCAATGGTTTTCTGAATGGATAAATAATAAAGAAGTGAAAGAAGAATCAATTTTAGAGTTTCATCATAAGGCTGGAATAGGGGATCCAAAAATTGATATTATCATGAAAAGATCAAAAGTTGGAACAGTAAGTATAACTCAAGTTTTAAAAAATAAAGATAGGATACAATGGTCTTATGAAGAAATTAAACAGAATCATTAAATCAAAAAAGCAATAAAAGAAACTAAAATGCCTCCAATTATTGCTAGTATCAAATAAAAGGAATTCAAAATAAAGTATTTAGCAAAGGTTTTAAACCAACCTTGTTTATAAAAATTTCTTAAGGCGATATACAAATAAAACAAGAACAAAAAAATTGACAAAGTTATACCCCATTCGATTTTAAAAATTCTGTCAATAATTA
>JAOZVI010000018.1:0-3422 GCA_029938265.1 Flavobacteriaceae bacterium
TTTAATTGCATCTATTGCAACTACAGGGGCTGCTGCTACTTTGGCATCACCATCACCACCAAAAAGTTGTTTTAATAACCATCCTAACAGTAAACCTAATAGG
Organism: Flavobacteriaceae bacterium; assembly: GCA_029938265.1. Taxonomy (GTDB): domain Bacteria; phylum Bacteroidota; class Bacteroidia; order Flavobacteriales; family Flavobacteriaceae; genus Namhaeicola. Next base: position 104 of record JAOZVI010000018.1, read on the forward strand.
AAGGCTCCTAATAACCACATTAACCATGGCCAAAAAACATCGCTACCGTCACATGCTGTTGTATTAATTGCTAATTTTAACATAATTTATAATTTTTTAATTTGTTTTTATTTTACTTCTATTTCTACTCTACGATTCTTTTGCTTACCCTCAGGTGTGGCATTAGTTGACAAAGGTTCTAATTTACCTGCAGACTCTACAGATATTCTATCTTCAGCTATACCTTGTTCTATAAGATAATCTTTAACACGAACAGCTCTTTTCATACCCAATTCATTATTATACTCCTGACTACCATCAGCATCGGTATGCCCTGTGAGATGAACTTTTTCATTAGTTGTTTTAAGCTCTTCAGCAAGGCCATTTAGATATGCTACTACATTTTCAACTTCAATTGGTTTTGTAGTGTCATATTTAAAATAGATATAGGCTTTATTATGGTATTCAACTACATGCTCATTTCTTACAACTGATTTAAAAAGCGTTTTGTCTAATGGATCATTTAAAGCTGCCTTACAATCTCCGGCATATCTGGAATCTAATTCGATATCTTCAGCTTTCAATTTATCCAGAAAGAGTGCTTCAACTTTTTCAGCTCTAGCCAAGCCTAAGGATTTATCTTCTCCATCAAAATATGGACCGACAATTAATAATTTTTCTCCTTCCGCTTTGGAGGAAATAATTTCAGATTTCTTTTTAGCCCATGCACCACTTGTTATTGGTTGATCTGAATTACAATCAAAATACAAAGGCCCATGCTCGACTTCTACTACAGTTTCAGGACAGCAGGCAACATTAGTTTTATACCAGTTCCATCCAAACCAAATCAGTAGCAAAAACAAAAGAAAGGTTAAAAATGCTAATAATTTTTTCATTTAATTAAGGTTTTAGATTAAAAAAAATTGATTAATTTTCTATAAAAGTATGAAAAAAAAATCAATTTAAATTTTTTGAAATAAAAAATACCCTTTAAAAAACTTCAAAAGGTATTTTCTTCTTTTTAAAAGAAATTATTATCTAAAAACTAAACACTAGTGAAGAGGTTATTCTATAATTGTTTTCTTCAAGATTAGCTGGTTGCATTTCATCAATATTTAAGAATTGATATTGATAATTGTAACTAGAGTTATCATATGCAAAATCTAATTTGATACTTCTTGAAAACTTGATTCCTAAACCTAAAGAATATCCACTTAGGTTTTCAGAAGTATTAGCATTTTTATAAGGACTTTCACTAAAACGATAACCTCCTCTAAAACTAAAAATATTAGTTCTCCATTCAGTACCCAATTTAAAAGAAGATGTCCCTTTTATTCCTTCAGACAGATCCTGATTTTCATTAATAAATTCGCCTGTGGGTTTTAATATAATATTTTGAAAATTTTTGTAGATATAATCAAAACTCACCAACCCATGTTTACCAAAGATATAAGCTAAACTACCTGTAAACTTACCCGGTGTTGTTAATTGATAATCAAAATAATTTGGATCACTATATTCAGTATAGAGTTGAGGATCATTACTAACACTTATTTCAAGATCCTCAATAAATCTTTCAGAAAAATCATACCAGATAGGCGATTGATATGCCAGTCCTATTCTGAAGTTTTTAATTGGTTTTATAATCGCTCCAAGACCAAAATTAAAACCAAATCCATATGTACTTAAACTTTGAGAAAGATAAGCATCTAATAAATTATTATTTCCATCATTATTATATTCTTCAAAAATAGCATGTTGATAAAGATCAATATGATGCGTATTAAAAGAAGCTCCTAAGTATAAAAGATCTTTATATTGAGTGGCAAAACTAAAAGCAAATTTATCATTAATACCCGACATATAATTTGTGAAATACTGATCATCTACATAATCATAATAAATATTATTTGTATCATCACCATCGTAATTCAAATAAGGGTCATCAACAAATTCGGGAATACCGCTATTTCCATTAACAAAGAAAGAATTGCTATAATCTTTGACTACAGAATAATTAAATCCAATAGCAAACTTTTTAAATTCAGAATTCCCATAATTATTAAACAACATTAATCCTCCGGCTTGAGTAAACCTAAAAAAATCATCATTGTTTTTTAATTCAGTACCATAAAAAGATGAATTAATATCCGTATTTCTATAACCCATTGTAGTTGAAAATTCAGCTCGGTTATAAACCGCTAAACCTGCTGGATTAATATCAACAGCTGTCATATCAGCCCCTAAAGCACCAAATGCATTACTCATCCCCATTGATCGGGCAGTTCCGTAATCATCATCTGATGAAAAAAGCACAGCAGCATCTGTGTAGCTCAACGACTGAGCTTTTATTATAAATGGCGCTATTAATAACGTAAAAAGTATTATTTTTTTCATAATTATATCTTTGATATTCAATGTTTTTCTTTATAAAAGTTATTTTACTATATTATCGAACAGATCTCGAACTGCTTCTAGATCCAGAAGAACTTGATTTACTGTATGAACCACCACTACTAGAACTTGAAGAACTTGATCTGCTATACGATCTACCGCTACTTGAAGAATTATTACTGCTTTTTGAAGAATAATTTTTAGCAGACCTTTTTGAATTTGAACTCACTCTTTTTGAGGAAGATGAATTTTTTGGATTATAACGAGTTACAGTCCTCGATGGCTGCGATTTTTTATAACTATTATTACTCGCAATACTATTATTATGAACCCGCCTTGCATTACCTGTTCTAGAATATGAAGGTTGATATTTAACATTACCAACTCTTACATATTTTGTGTTTCTTGAACTTGTTGAATTATTTCTAACATTGCTTGATTTAGAATTACTACGTTGATATTTTACCGGTACATCACGAATGATACGTGAATTACCTGAGTTATTTATATTTGATCTTGAATCTACAGATGCTTGATGACGACCTCTACTACTGCTGCTACTTCTAGTGCCAGAACTGCTACTACGATAACTAGGTGATGAAGATCTGTTCATCGAAGAATTACTTCGGTTATAACTACGGGTATTATTTGATGGAGTTCTGTTATAAGTTTTATTAGAACTACTGTTACGTTGATAACTGGTAGCCCTTCTATTAGTTGTACCTGAATTGGTTGATCTTCTATAAATATTTGGACTTGAAGAAACTCTATTACCCGATTGAGAAACACGGCTATAATTTTCTCCTGATCGTCTGTCATAACTTGAACCATTTATACGACCGGTATTATACGCATATCTTTTACCGTAAGTATAACTGCCACCATAATAAGGTGGATAATAACCATAACCCGGATATCCCCAACCATAACCCGGATATCCCCAACC